>CAMDGJ010000015.1 GCA_945897545.1 Flavobacterium psychrophilum | reverse complement strand
CGCCTTGGGGACGAATTTATCCACACGACTACCTGTTGAGTTTATATGATAAGACAAAAGATAAAAGATTTACCCAATATTATATTCAATATTTTAAATTCAACAATATTCCTGTAAGTACACCACTAGTAAGAACCTTAGTGATTCAAGCCCATGATCTTAATTATTTGTATATAAATGGGCAACCGAACAAAGATTTAGGATTGCCAGATGCTATTATTACCCAATTACAAGGGTATGTGCCAATTTCGACTGCAGTAGGCAAAACGCTAAATTTTAGTTTTGTAAATGGCAATATAATACCTAGATTCATGGTAGGTAACTATGCAAACGAGTTGCATCCTTCTTCATCAAAATATTTTGACAAATGGACAAGACCAGCAATTGAAAATAGATCCTTTAAGGATGTACTGGTGTACCGCTATGCCGAAACTTGTTTGATTGGAGCGGAAGCTTATTTACGCAAAGGAAATCAAGCAAAAGCATTAGAATTTTATAATCTTACCTGGCAGCGTGCGGGTAATGCAAAACGTGTAACTGCATTAACTCTTCAGGATATTTTAGATGAAGATGCGCGCGAATTTGGACAAGAAGGACAAGGTCATCGTTGGTATGTATTAAAAAGATTTGGTGCAGCAACAATGGCAACCCAAATTAACACTTATGGCGGATCTGATAATTATTTGATGAAAACATTTTATGCAGTTTCAACAGGTAAAACTAATATAACTACAAACGTTACAAATGCTAACAGTTATAAATCAGTACGTACAAATTTCAATGTTGATGTAAACAGAAGATGGCCTATTCCTATAAGTCAAATCAATGCTATGGGGGGCACTTTTCCTCAAAACTTTGGATACAATTAGAATTTATTTGTTCTATTAAAATAAATTGGGAGAACTGTTTTAAATAAAACATTCTCTCAATTTTTTAATACTTTACCTTTTCAAGAGTGCTTTTTTGTAATAATCTGTTTTTAAGAGTCATTAAGGTGACTGCTGCAGTTAAATTTTTAAAATGAAATATTTCATACTACTATCAATTTTCATCATTCAATTCAGTTTTTCACAAGGTTGCGATCCAAAAAAGATGAATCTTTTGGGAGCAATTGATTGTCAGCTCCTGAAAACGGAAGCCAAGCCGTGGGTAAAAGGAAAAGATATGCCATGGGTTTTTTTTGATTCATACACCGTTGGCGGAATAGAAGGATTTGTCCCAACTGCGGAGAAGGTTTCAAAAAATAAATATGGCAGCGATATTACTCAAAAGTTCAACGCAACGGGTTTTTTTAGAGTGGAGAAACAGGGCAACAGGTGGTGGGTTATTGATCCATTTGGTTATCGCAACATTCAAGTAGTTATTAATTCTTTGAGAGCAGGGAAATCAGAGAGAAACATAAAAGAATTTGACAAACGTTTTGGAGGCTCCACTAAATGGTTAAGCTCAACCGCCGATTCTTTAAAATTTTATGGGTTTAATGGCAGCGGTTCTTGGAGTGAAGATGAGCAGATTCAAGACTACAATAAAACAGCGAAATCGCCACTTACCTTTACACCAAATCTTAATTTTATGAGCGGTTATGGCAAAAAGCGAGGTGGAACTGTTCAATTACCGGGAAATACTGGTTATCCAAATCAATCTATATTTGTTTTCGATCCTGAATTTGAAACTTATTGTGACGAACAAGCTAAAGACCTTACAAAATATGCCAATGACACCAATTTGTTTGGCTATTTTTCAGACAATGAGATGCCTCTTGGTCTAGATAATTTAGAAGGCTATCTCATGTTAGAGAATAAGTCAGACCCAGGATATCTATTTGCTTCAAAATGGTTGGAGCAAAAAGGAATAACAGTAGAAAAGATTACAGAAAAAGATAAAGCTGAATTTGCTGGAATTGTTGCAGATAAATATTTTTCTGTTGTATCAAAAGCAATAAAAAAGTACGATCCAAATCATTTATACTTGGGAAGCAGACTTCATGGTGGAGCCAAAAAAGTAGACAGTGTTATTGCTGCGACCGGAAAATATTGCGATATTCTTTCTATTAATTATTACGGGAGTTGGTCGCCAGACCCTATAATGATTGATATGTGGGATAGAGTGGGTAAAAAACCGTTTATGATTACAGAGTTTTATACCAAAGCTATGGATGTTGGACTTGCTAATACATCGGGAGCGGGTTTTTCTGTTCGTAACCAAAAAGATCGAGGCATCGCCTATCAACATTTTACTTTGTCTCTTCTTGCCAGTAAATCTTGTGTGGGCTGGCATTATTTTAAATACCAAGACAATGACCCCACTGCAAAAAATGTTGACCCATCGAACACCGATGCCAATAAAGGAATTGTAAATAATAATTTTGAATATTATAAACCTCTTATGAAACTTATGAAAGAGCTAAACGATAATAAATACAACCTGATTGCCTTTTTAGAATCAGAATCTACTAGAATTAAAGCACTAGAACCCTTAGATATTATTTTTGCTATCGGCCAATCAAATATGGCAGGGCGTTCACCAATTGAAGATTATACTGTGCTGCCCAATGTTTATTTAATGAATGCCGACGGGAATTTTGAACCAGCATCCCAGCCGCTTAATAAATATTCCAATATTCGAAAGGAATTAAAAATACAAGGTGTAAGCCCAGCGAATAACTGTATGTTGAGCCTTCAAAAATCTTTCGATAAACCTTTAGGGTTAGTCCTGAATGCCCAGGGTGGTTCGTCTATAAATCAATGGTTTAAACCAGGAAAAGTAAATTATGACAGTTCCTTAAATCGAGCTAAGGAAGCTCAAAAACACGGCAAACTTAAGGCTATTATTTGGCATCAAGGTTCATCTGACGTCAAAGATTCTCAACAAGACAACTTTGTTAGTTATAAAAAGAAGCTAAAAGAAATGGTCGAAAATTTCAGAAAGGATTTGAATGAACCTGAATTGCCATTTATATGTGGGGAATTGTCCGAGCGTGGAGATTTTGTAGCGTTTAACAGAGAAGTAATCCAAAAAGTTAAAGAATATATTCCTAATAGTGATTATGTTTCCTCAGAAGGCACTAGTCTTTTAGAAGATAATATACATTTTAATGCAGAGAGTGCTAACAAATTAGGCGATCGTTATGCTGAAAAGGTCTTGCTTTTTTTACAAAAAAAATAATCTTTTTTTATTGTAGTTTGTTTGTAAAAAGAGATTTTACTTTTTTTTAAAAATGAATTTCCGATAAATTTATATTATACCAATCAAATGAAAACAATCTTAAAAACACTATTTCTATTATTTTACGCTGTATCATTTGCAAATATTTCTTTGCCAGCCGTCTTTTGTGACAATATGGTTTTGCAACAGAAAAGCACTGTAAACATATGGGGAACTGCAAGTCCTGGAGAAGAAATAAATGTTTTTGCGAGTTGGATGAAAAAAAACTATACGGTAAAAGCATCAGCAGATGGAAGTTGGAAGTTGGCTTTAAAAACGATTAAAGGTGGCAATAAGGAATATACCATCACGTTTAAAGGCAATAATACCATTATTATCAGCAAGGTGCTAATGGGTGAAGTATGGTTCTCTTCAGGACAATCCAATATGGAATGGGTGATGCGAAGAGTTAAAGATGCCAAAAAAGAACTTGCGGAAGCGAATTATCCCAACATCAGGCTTTTTAACATCACTAAAAAAACGGCCAATACGCCCCAAGAATCTTTTCCAAAGGATAGTAAATGGCTTCCCTGCGATTCGATAAGCGTGAAGGAATTCTCTGCCATCAGTTATTATTTTGCCCGTGAATTGCACCAAAAACTCAATATGCCCATAGGAATAATAACGGCAAATTGGGGTGGGACGGGAGCAGAATGTTGGACTCCAGAGGAAAGTAACAATAGCAATCCTGCACTCAAAAATTTATATGTTCGTTGGAAAAATTGGGATTTGGATAGAAAAAATGACAGTGTTTCTTTTGCTGTAGCTAAAGCTAATGGAACAAAAATGGAAGAACCGCAATCGCTTTATATGACCAATAGACCTCACAGACGCCCATCGGTTTTGTATAATGGTATGGTAGCGCCTTTAATTCCTTATACCATAAAAGGAGTTGTTTGGTATCAAGGCACTTCTAACAGGGAATGGGCTAATGAGTATTTTGAACAAATGAAAGCTTTAATTTCCGGGTGGAGACAACATTGGAATCGTACCGATTTACCATTTTATTTTTTGCAATTAGCTCCATATAAATACAGTGATAGTAACTTGGCGGCTATCATCAGGGAAAACCAATTGAAAACCTTGCAAATTCCAAACACCGCTATGTGTTCAACAATGGATATAGGAGATTTAACCGACCTTCATTATCCTTATAAATTACCCTACGGATTGAGATTAGCCAATATTGCTTTGGCAAATTCCTATAAAATAGATATTGATTTTTGTGGTCCTTTGTATAAAAAGCATACTGTCGAGAAGGATACTATAGCAATCAGTTTTGATTATGGTGAAGATATTTATTTTAAAGGAGAAACGTTGAATGATATTTTCATTGCCGGTGCCGACAGAAAATTTGTCAAAGCGCAGGCTTACATCAGAAACAATAAATTATTTGTATTTTCACCAGTAATTAAATCGCCAGTGTCCGTTCGATATGCTTGGAATAACACAGACAAAGCCAATCTTTATAATGAGGATAACCTGCCTGCGTCCCCATTCCGAACCGATAATTGGGAAAATATAATCATTGAATAAAATCTATTGGTATGATGTCAATTTTGAAAAATAATAATTTTAGTAATTTAATGATTCTCGTGTTTTTAAACGGGATGATTTGCTTTACGCCACTTTTCGCTCAGCAAAGCAATCAATTTCAGGCGACTAATTATACCATAAATGAAGCTTGGAAATTTTCTAAAGAAGATTCCCCGGAAAGTTATAAAGCTAGTTTTTCTGATAAAAATTGGTCTACCGTTTCGATTCCCCATACCTGGAATAGTGAAGATGCGGTTGATGAAACTTCTGGTTTTTTCCGTGGGGCTTGCTGGTACCGTAGAACTATTTTTATTGGAAATGAAGCGAAGGGAAAAAACACCCTGATTAATTTTGAAGGAGCTAATCAAGTCGTTGATTTATATGTCAACGAAAAATGGATTGGCAAGCACATTGGGGGCTATACGGCGTTTACTTTTGACATTACTAAACACATACAAGTTGGTCAATCCAATTTGGTGGCTATTAAAGTGGATAATTCCTATAATGAAAACATCCCGCCTTTAACGGCTGATTATACTTTTTTCGGAGGAATTAACAGACCTATTTCGTTGTCTTTTGTTGCGCCGATACACATTTCAAAGGATGATTTTGCATCTTCAGGGGTATATGTCAGTACACCAAAAGTTTCTGATAAAGAGGCGGTTGTCGAGGTGAAAACCCTAATTAAAAATACGCTTTCAGAAAGAAAAACAATTCATATTGTTCAGAAATACTGTGATCCAAACGGCAAAGTTTTAATAGTCACTTCCACTAAATTAGTTTTGAATGCGAGTGAAACTCAAACTTTTGTTTCAAAACCCGTAAAAATTAATACTCCCCAATTATGGTCGCCCGATTCACCTAAACGATACACGATTGTAACGAGTTTAGTGGATAAAAATAACCAAACAATTGAGGAAACAGAGAATACTTTTGGATTGCGTTGCTTTGAATTTACTGTAGATAAAGGGTTTTATTTAAACGGAAAACAGTTAAAATTAATTGGTGTCAACCGACATGAGGTGTATGAGGGTTTAGGTAATGCGTTACGGGATGAAGTGCACGTTCGGGATATGAATTTGATAAAAGAAATGGGTTGCAATTTCATCAGGATTTCTCATTATCCACAGGATCAATATGTTTTAAATCTTTGTGATAAATTAGGGATTGTTGCCATGGTTGAAATTCCAATTGTCAATGCCATCACTGAAAACGATACTTTTTTGAATAATTCATTGCATATGGCTGAAGAGATGGTCAAGCAAAATTTCAACCATCCCTCACTGGTTACTTGGGCTTATATGAATGAAATTATGTTGCGCCCGCCTTTCAAAAAAGACCCCGTTCGTCACGAAGCTTATTGTAAAGAAGTGAACAGACAGGCTAAAGCAATCGAGAAATTAATTCGGGATTTAGACCCTAATCGATATACTTTAATTCCATGCCATGGTTCGATACCGTCCTACAAAGAGGCGGGATTGTTTGAAATCCCTAAAATTGTGGGTTTGAATTTATACCAAGGTTGGTACAGCGGAAAATTTTCGGGATTTGATAAATATTTGGATGATTTTCATAAACAATATCCCAATTCCCCTCTCCTTATTACAGAATATGGTGCCGATGTTGATTCTCGATTACATTCCTTTTTACCGGAACGATTTGATTATACTGTTGAATATGGAAATTTGTTTCACGAGCATTATTTAAAAACGATTCAGGGAAGAAATTTTGTTTCGGGAGCTGCGATTTGGAACTTAAATGATTTTTACTCGGAAGGCCGTGCTGCTGCAGTTCCTCATGTTAACAATAAAGGAATAACTGGGTTGAATCGCGAAAAGAAAGACACCTATTTCTTGTATCAAGCTAATTTACTCCAAAAACCTTTTGTAGCAATAGGATCTAATACTTGGTCAAACAGGGCAGGAGTTGAGACTAAAGATGGCATTTGTTCGCAGTCAGTAGCTATTTACAGTAACTCACCTAAAGTAGAAGTGACGTTAAATAGTAAGTTTTTAGGTTCGTTTAGTCCAGTAAATGGAGTTATAAACGTTGAAGTTCCTTTTGTTGATGGGCCTAATATTTTGAAAGCTGTGGCCAAAAATGAAGGAATAGAAGCAATCGATTTTTACAAAACCAGTTTTCAAATGATTCCAAAAAAACTGCAAGAGGCTAATTTCACTTCCTTAAATGTGATGTTGGGATCCAATCGTTATTTTGAAGACAAAGAGGCTGAAATTTGCTGGATTCCAGAACAACCTTATTCCGATGGAAGCTGGGGTTATATTGGTGGAAACCCTTTTAAAACAAAAACAAGATTTGGCGAATTACCTGCCTCGGAATTGGATATTTTAAACACTACTCAAGACCCAATATTTCAAACACAACGCAACGGAATTGAATCTTTTAAAGCAGATGTTTCTGATGGAAAATATGAAATATATTTTTATTGGGCACATCTTATCCCGTCTGTTCAAAAAGAGGCATTGGCCTATAATTTAGGCAATACTTCAACTTATGAAAATGCCACTAATTACGTTTTTGATGTTGCAGTTAATGGAAATGTAGTACTTCAAAATTTAGACATTCCCAACCAAATAGGATCGGAAAGAGCCATTATTAAAAGCACTCAAATTAACGTCAAAGAAGGCAAAGGAATTACTGTTAAGTTTAATGCAAGCATGGACGGAAAAACCTATTTGAATGCGATAAGGATTGTGAAAATTAATTAATTTAAAAGAGAGAAAAATGAAAATCTACGGTGTTGCAATACTTGCAGCTTGTTTTTTGGTCGGGCAGTTGTTCGGAGAACTTTTGGGCAGATTACTAGGAATGGACAGCAATGTTGGTGGAGTAGGATTTGCTATGTTTCTCCTTATGATTTTTGGTCACAGTCTTAAAATGAGAGGGTTTATGACCGAAAAACCTGCAAGAGGCATTTTGTTTTGGAGTGCTATGTACATCCCTGTGGTGGTTGCGATGTCAGCCACCCAAAACGTAAAGGGTGCTTTGACCGGTGGTTGGGTTGCCGTTTTTGTGGGTGTTATAGGAACTGCGATTAGTTTTATGTGCATCCCACTGATAGTTAAACTTGGAAATAAATTAAAACATAAATAATTTAAATGGAAATAATAGAAAATCTGATTGATAAAAATTCATTAATATTTTCATTTTTAGTTGTCGGAATTATTATTGGCTGCTCTTTTTGGATCGCTAAAAAATTTACTAATGATAAAATACCAGGTTCTGCAATCGCAATTACGGCGGGTTTAGTTTTAGCCTATTTTGGCGGTAAAAAGGGAATAGCCGATATTCCTGTTTTTGCAGGAATGAGTTTTTTGGGTGGTGCTATGATGAGGGATTTTTCCATTGTAGCCACCGCTATGGGAGCCGAACTTAAGGAAATTAAGCGAGCAGGAATTATAGGTGTCTTTTCTCTTTTCTTCGGCGTTTTTCTTTCCTTTTTTATGGGTGGAACTATTGGGTATCTAATGGGATACACAGATGCTGTTAGTTTTGCCACAATTGGAGCAGGGGCTTGTACTTTTGTGGTTGGGCCTATTACTGGATCTGCTTTAGGTGCCACTTCTGATGTTATTGCAATCAGTATCGCCATCGGAGTGATCAAATCTATTTTAGTAACTGTAGGTACTCCATTAATTGCCAAGAAAATCGGATTGGACAATCCAAATACGGCTATGATTTACGGAGGGGTTATAGGAACAACAAGCGGGGTTGCCGCTGGATTAGCAGCCGTAGACGAAAAATTGGTTCCTTATGGAGCCTTAACCGCTACTTTTTATACAGGGCTCGGATGTTTGTTATGTCCTTCCTTATTGTTTTACATAATTAAATTATTCATTGCATAATATAAAGTTGAACCAATTTTAAAATACCATTAAACACCATTAAATACCATGAATTTAATACAGATTTTTAATTTATCATTAGTAGAGCGAAAAAATAAAATTGCTTTAGAATTTGGTTGCGAAAGCTATACGTTTGGGGACATCGACCTAAGAAGTAATCGAATGGCCAACCTCTTGCTTTCAAAAGGGCTTGTTGCCGGAGATCGCATCTGTATTTATTTAGAGAATTGTGTCGAAATGATAGACTTGTATTTGGCTTGTGCCAAAACGGGAATTATTTTCGTACCGGTTAATATTTTATATAAAGAACGAGAAATTACCCATATTTTATCAGATGCCGACCCAAAACTATTAATTGCTGATGTTGCAGTTCCTGGTGGTTTTCCAGCATTGCAATTGAATGATTTGGTGCAAGAGTTAAAAAATCAAAGTGATACCCAAGTAAAAATTAGAACAAATGGAGACAGTCCTGCAGCCTTGGTTTATACTAGTGGCACTACTGGAGCTTCAAAAGGGGCAATACTGACGCATAATAATTTTATCTCAAATGGGTTAAATTTAGTGGGCAGTTGGCAAATAACCGAAAACGATCGTTTTCTTTTAGCGCTTCCTTTATTCCATGTTCATTCACTTGCAAATGGTGTTCATTGTTGGTTAATGAGTGGCTGTACGATGCGCTTATTAGTTCGATTCGAACATCAAAAAGCGGCGAATGAATTCCTTGATTTTAAACCTACTTTATTCTTTGGCGTGCCAACAATTTACATCCGTCTGTTGGAGCAAAATGATAACATTGCACGAAAAATAGGTTCTACTATGCGATTGTTTGCTTGTGGTTCTGCACCATTACCTCCTCAGGTGATGCAAGATTTTGAAACTAAATACGGTCATATAATTCTGGAACGCTACGGAATGACCGAGACATTAATGAACATAAGCAATCCATATAGTGGCGAAAGAAGACCCGGAACTGTTGGATTTCCTTTGCCGGGGATATCCGCAAAAATTGTATTGCCAGATGGAGAAGAGGCTTCAATTGACGAGGAAGGTGAAGTATGCGTGAAAGGGCCTAATGTTTTTGCAGGTTATTGGAAAAGAGATCAAGCCACAATAGATTCTTTTGTGAACGGTTATTTTAAAACCGGTGATATGGGTGTCATTTCTGAAGACGGTTATTTTACATTAAGAGGACGAAAAAGTGATTTGATTATTAGCGGCGGATTTAATATTTATCCAAGAGAAATCGAAGAATTTTTATTGGAACAAATAGGAGTTGCAGAGGCAGTTGTTGTTGGTATTCCCCATGAAACAAGAGGCGAAATGCCAATAGCTTATATTGTCCCATCGGAAAATTATGATGCCATAGTAATTGAAGAATTGTGCAAAAAGACTTTTGCGTCTTTTAAAATCCCAAGAAAATTCATTTCTGTTGAAAGTTTGCCCCGAACGGCATTGGGAAAAGTTCAAAAGCATTTATTGCCAAAAGCATAAAACCAAAACAATCCATTTACCAAAGAATCCAAAACAAAAAGGTATAATTTTTAATATAAAAAAAACTACAATGATACTGCAATATGGCCAAGAAGGATTTAATGAAGAATGGCTAGAATTAATAAAAAATGATCCCGTACACCCCAATATATCCAGCGCTAAAAGGGTAAGTGGAGACCGAACTGTTTTTGTCTATCTTTATGAGGGTGTGCCCCAATTTATGGTTTGTGTGAGAATTGGCAATAGACTGCCCCGAAATATGATGGAAATATTAAACGATGATGGCTATAAAAGTAAATACGACATTACCTATGCCATTTTTTATTCTGTTTTTCGTTTACCAGAAGCTACTTTGAAAGGAGCTGGAACCAAAGCGATAAAAGATTTAATAGCACATTGTCGAACATTAGGCATCAAGAATTTTTTTACATTAAGCCCTATTCCATCCATGAAAGAGCATATTAAAAGAAGGCCTAGCGAATCTACCGTTCGTAAATATTTAGAATCTTGGGAGGGTGCTGTAGCTAAATTTCATTTAAGCAATGGCGCAAAAATTCATAGTATTAATTTTGATGCTGATTATAGCGAGCAACGACTCAATGAAAGTTGGGGTATTATGGTGAATTATGATTATAACACAAAATAAGACAACCCGCAAATTTTAATAGAATCGTTAAATCAATATTTAACAAAGCCAGAATTTCTGATACAACTAAATCCTGTATTGCAGAAAAAAATCCTATAACAGACTAAATTTAAATAATGAGACCTATAAAATTCAGGACATTTTACAAACCGGATGCTGATTTTGACTATCATGATGAAGATGATTTAAAAAACACAGAATCTTTTTTGTTTCATTATGGAGAAAGCAGACAGGAACAATTTACATGATTATTCGACAAAAATGGAAAGGAAATTTACGAAGGTGATTTTTTGTGTGGTTTAGAAATAGAAGAGAAAGAAAATGGGAGCCAACCATTTTATAAAGTGGAATATGTGGATCGATTGGGTTGTTGGTGTATCGACTGCTCTTTTTCAAAAAACGGATCTGGTTATGTCAGTATAGCTGATTATTTTGTAAAAGAAAATTTAGAAATTATTGGAAATAGCTATCGAAATCCAGAACTTATCTAGGGAAAAACCAATTTCATTTAGTATTTCGCAATTCTTTTCGAATATTAAATTACAAAAAAAAATATTTTTTCAAAATTTAAAGAATAGTATAGTGCAATTGTTATTTATTTTTTATTAATTTGTTTATTCGTGTTCGTACACGAAAATGCTATTTGTCAAAAACCACACCGCATTAATTTTTAATAACCCAATTTATGGAATCAAATTACAAAAAAAATAGCCAGTACAAAGTCTTGTTTCAATTTATTGTTGGGGCATTGATGTTGCTCTCCGTTAATCAGGTTTCTGCGGTTAGCTATTATATTGATTCCGTTGCAGGTTTAGATGGAAATAACGGGACATCAGAAGCAACTCCTTATAAAAATGTATCCAGAATTAACGGAATGAGTTTTTCTTTGGGTACAAAGATATATTTGAAATGCGGTAGTGTTTGGAACGGTCAACAATTAAAATTTGGAGGTTCAGGAACGGCAGCTTATCCCATTATTGTAGATCAATATGGAGTAGGGGTGAAACCAAGAATCAACGGGGACGGGCTAACGGGCCAAGGCGTTGTGTATTTGTATAACCAAGATTATATAGAAATAAATAATTTAGAAATTACTAATTATCCAGTTTTATCCTCTTCTACTAATCCGAATAGTATTTTCTTTATTGGGATTTCAGACGGAACACTCAATAATAATCCAACAGGAGCAGATAGGCGAGGGGTGATGGTAGCACTCATGGATAAAGGGGTTTGTAATCATATTTATTTAAAAAATTTGAATATCCACCATATTAAAGGACAGTTGGGTAATGGGTCGACTGCTGTCAATGGAGCCATTCCAAAAAGAACTGGCGGAATTTATTTTACGGTTCTCAATGAAACTACTGGAAAAAATTCAAGATTTAATGATGTGTTGATTGACAATTGTGCCATAAATTATTGCGAAAATACAGGGTTAGCTTTTGACAATGAAGATGCTGTTTATTACCCAGGAGGCACTGAACTGACTCTATGGGCTGCCAGAAAGTTTACCAATATAATAGTAAGAAACAATATCATCCATCACATTGGCAAGAACGCCATGATTATAAGATGTACGGATGAAACAGGTTTGATAGAACGGAACGTTTGTTATGAAACTGCTGTGGGAACTACCGGAAACACGATGTTTACTGCACGGGCTAAAGGAACTGTTTTTCAATATAATGAGGGATATTTCAATAGATCTACTACCCAGAATGTAGATCCCGGAGATATCGACGGCAGTATGTACGACCCTGATTATGGGAGTATAGGGATAATTTTTCAATACAGTTACAGCCACGATAATTCAGAAGGGATTTATTGGGGTTGCAATACTCGTGGAGCTAATAATAACACAACAGGCATTCCTGATCCGGAAGATGTGGGTTGCACATTGCGATATTGTATTAGCCAGAATGATATGGGAGACCTTATTTTCTTAAATTATCCTTCTGCTGGAAATGAAATCTACAATAATGTTTTTTATATAAAATCGGGGTTGAGTTCAAAAATTATTCATGAAAGTGGAACAAAAAACCACACCTATAATTTTTACAACAATATTATTTACGATGCGGGAAGTGCCACTTTTGCTTGGGGTTCCGGTACAGGGGTGCAAACACGTACTTTCAAAAACAACGTTTTTTATGGGGTTACTGTTCCTTCACAAATTGTAGATACACAAACTCTTACTTCGGATCCCTTATTTGTGAATCCGGGAAAAGTCACAACGGGTATTGCGAATGTGCTTTTGGAGGGATACAAATTACAATCAGCTTCGCCGGCTCTTGCTAACGGAAAAATTATCAGCCCTAACGGAAGCCAGGATTTTTTCGGCAATCTGGTAAATACCCTAACAGCGCCCAATAGGGGGGCTTATCAGGGTTCAGGAATTGTATTGGGATTAACCGATTGGAAAACGAATACACTTCGTATTTATCCAAATCCGGTTCGAAACAACCAATTTGCAATAGCAGTACCCGACCAAATTAGCGGTGCTTTAACTGTTGAAATTTATAATTTGATTGGGCAATCAATATATAAAGTAACCACTGTGGCAATCAGTAACGAAATCATGGTGCAGCCTATCAGTGCTTTAAGTAAAGGAGTGTATATTGTATCGATGAAAAATGAGGGTGCTGTTTTTACCCAAAAAATCAGTGTGCAGTAAAGGTTTTATATAAAAACCGCATAAAACGGATTTAAAAATTTCTTAATAATTAATTTGGTTGGGCTTCTGTGGTAATTACATTACCGCGGGAGCTTTTTTATTTTCCCATAGTTCAAATTTCTCGAAGCCGTATTTCCATTTATGACACTAATTTATGCGGTTCGTTATTATAAAACCAAACAAATTTTATATTCACTAGATTGAATCGAGGTTGTTTCTCATTTGGACGCTAGAGACTCGAGCAAAGCTAACGGACAAAGTAAATCATATTACTTGAGCAACTAATGAGATTCCTCCTTCGTCGGAATGACAAAACACAGTTCTTATTTTCTCACTCTGAAGAATCCACAATTATAGAATCTTTTTTTCTGATTTTTAATATTGATATAATAATTTTACACCCCTAATTTAGAGGGATATTTATAATGTTAACAACTTTTTTATGGTTTTCTAATATTTTTATTTTTGTAATACAAATATTTTATTTATGTTTGCAGTCATTCGTGTTCGTACACGTTTTATTAAATCAAAAAGCGTTTACGTACACGAGCTAGACTAACTAATTATTTTTTATTTCCCAAACCTTTAATTTTAAATTAGATGAAAAAACTATTACAAAAAATCAACGATTTCAAGGTGCTAGGCGCTCTTTTGATTGTGTTGTTGCTGTTCTCAAACCTAGGATGGGGTCAACAACAATTGATCGGTTCGTTTCCAACCATGGATGGGGGCTTTGAAAATCAAACAACGGGTGGGTTGACCAACGGAGGTTCATTTGCGACTGGTCTTTCTTCAGGATCGGTTTGGACAACTGCAAGTACTATTACTAGTGCGGTTAGTTTTTTTAGTGCGTCCGGCGGAAGGTCAGGAAGCAAGTACATGACCATTAGCACAAGTAATACGCAAACAGGGACAGGTGGTCACAAAAGGACTACCTCGCCTGCAACTGCTTCTGGAGCGCTTGTAACAGGAGCCTATCAGGTTCAGTATTATTTTAGAGCAAATACGAGCAATACAAAAACAGATGCTTTTACTAGAGGCGGAGCTTCGTTAGACGGAACTGCTGGTCCTGGATACGCAACCGGTCAAGCGGTGACCCAACCTTCTGCTGGGGCTTGGCAAAAATTTACTGGAACATCAACTGTTGCTTCTGGTACTGCTCTTTATGGTTTAGGTATAATTAGTAATTATGGTACTGCTACTGGCGTGTCCATTTTAGACTTTGATGATTTTGTGGTTTATGCTGGATCAACTCCAGATATAATTGCTCCATCTGACCCTGTTGCTTCAACGGGCATTTCTAATGCGGTAGCGGGAAGTTTAACGGTAAACTGGGGAGCTGCAACCGGTGGTGTAGACGGAGGAGGTTATGTAGTGGTGCGTTATGCTTCTAGTCCTAGTGCTTCTAGTGATCCAAATCCGAATGGAATATATGCCGTTGGGAACACTATTGCCACGGGAGGAACGGTTGTATATATAGGAACATCAACTTCATTTACGAATTCTGGACTTACTAATAACACGACTTACTATTATAAAGTATATGCGGTAGATAAAGCTTTTAATTATTCTAACGAATTAAATCTTTCGGCAGCTACTGCTGCTATTTCTAACGAAAGCACGACTTATTATTTTGTTCCTGGTTCAGGAACCGATGTTGCATCATTAGCGAACTGGTTTCCTAATGCTGACGGAACAGGAACGAATCCAACAAGCTTATTAGCGGATGGAACTACTTTTAATATTACTAATAGTGGTACTACGACCACTAGTTTGACTTTGGGAACAAATTCTAAAATTGTGGTAGGTAACGGTCCAAACGCTGCTACTTTTACCATCGCTTCGGGTTTTCCTGTTACGGGGACTGTTGATGTCAACGCTGGCGCAACCCTAAGTATTGCAGGTGGTGTAGCGCCAACATTTGGCATTTTGAATGCCACTTCTACGGTAGAAATACCCTCAGGAGCAGTAGTACAGATTCCTAGTGGAACTTATGGTAATATAACCGTTAGTGGTGCTACAACCGTGGTAACTCAAACGGGACTTGCGGTAGTGTTAACTGGGAATTTAACGGTTACCGGTGGGGCTTTTTATAAATTTGATAACGCAGCAACACGTAATATTTCTGTTGGGGGTAATCTTGTATCTAGTGGTTCAGGAGGAATAACTTTTGTCGGTGGTAGTAATACCAATACTATAACGTTAACGGGATCTGGAAAAAATATAACCAATACTGCTTCTGGAAATAATTTTTCTAAATCACACCTGACAATAAATGGAACCTATTCTTTAGGGGCTAATTTCAGTTATTATACCGCTAACGCAACGGGTAGAACTTTTACTATCGGTGCAACTGGAAGTCTGGACTTAGCGGGTTATAAATTATCATTAGACAATCACCTTTTAACTCCAATCATAATTACGGCAGGCGGAACATTAACTGCAAACGGTGCTGGAAGTACCATTGAGTTTTTTGGTTCTTCTGCTCAAACTATTCCAACATCGATTAGTTATACCAACTTAATCATCATAGGAGGTTCTAAAACAATTGATGCGGGGACCTTGTCTGTAAGTAAAGATCTTACGATAAACACAGTTGCGACATTTAATGGTGCTACCAATAATCCAACGGTAAATGTTGGAGGAGCTATCAGCAATGCGGGTACTTTAACATCTGGGACAGGAACATACACATTTAATGGCGCAACAGCCCAGATTTTTGCTAATACAGGAACCTGTGCTTTTACCAATTTAACCCTAAATAATGTTCTAGGATTAACGATTAGCAATAACCTTAATGTGAATGGCGTACTTACTTTTAACTCAGGAAATATTACTACTGGAGTTAACTCTGTAGTTCTTGGGGTATCCGGTTCTGTCGCCAGAACGAGTGGCTATGTGGTAGGTAATTTTACAAAGAACTTGACCACCAGTACCACTTCAGTTTCTTATGAAATAGGTGGATCGTTGTATTATAGACCGGTTTCTTTGGTTTTTGGTGTTGGCGCTATTACAAATGCGGGAACAGTAACGGCTGGTGTTTCTCAAACTGCAGGAGCACATCCGCAATTCGGAAGTTCATTGATTAGTTCAACCAAAAGGTTGGATCGCTATTATACCTTATCAAGTTCAGGCTTGGTATTTTCAACAACTGACGCAACTTTTACTTTTGATGCCGGAGATGTTGTAGGTGGTGCAAACACCAGTAGCTTTACAGCTCAAAAATACGCTTCATCGAGTTGGTCGAATGCCACCGTTGGCGCAAAAACTAGTACCACAACTGAGGTGACAGGTATTACCGGTTTTGGGGATTTTGCGTTCGGAGAGATAACAGCAGTTCCTTTGTTGACCAACAGTGCATTAGCCAGTTTTGGGAGTCTATGTATTAATAGCGGTTCATCGGCAAATACATTTACCATCACAGGGGCTAATCTGTCAACGGACAACATTACGGTAGGTCCAGCGGCTGGATATACTTTCGCTAAAGATAATATAGATACTTATGCTAGCTCGTTGTCATTGCCGCAGTCTGGCGGTGCTTATTCACAAGTCGTTTATGTGCAGTTCAACCCGACAGCACTTCAAACTAACGTGCCTATTGCTGTAGGTGGAGGCGGTGCTTCAAGTATATCAGTTGCCACAACTGCGGCTGGAGTAAATACAGCGGTTGCTGTAGGAACCGGTTCGGCAACT
Source organism: Flavobacterium psychrophilum (assembly GCA_945897545.1). Taxonomy (GTDB): domain Bacteria; phylum Bacteroidota; class Bacteroidia; order Flavobacteriales; family Flavobacteriaceae; genus Flavobacterium; species Flavobacterium psychrophilum_L. Next base: position 5,359 of record CAMDGJ010000015.1, on the reverse strand, counting down.
CTAGGAATTACCACAGCAGCACTCGCAGGGTCTTATACTGCAGGTTGTTCTGCGGTTTCAGCTTATGGAATCGAATACAGTACGAGTACAGGTTTTTTTAATGGAACGGGTACCCAAGTAGCGGGTTCGGGAGGAGCTACTTTTACATCGAATATTTCAGGGTTGTCCCCAAATACAACATACTTTTATAAAGTATATGCAACAGATGTTACGGGAACGGTATATTCTTCGTCACAAAGTAGTTTCATCACTGCAAATTTAGACTCGCCAACTGCATCGACTGCTGCAGCGGTTGCCGCCACAGGATTCACGGCTAATTGGAATGCCGTTGCAGGCGCCACTAATTATCTATTGAATGTTTATAGTGCGCCATCGGAAAATATTGTGGGATGGACTTTTCCTTTAAGTGGTACTACGCTTACTGCAGATATTACCTCTACTAATAACACAACTAATGCTATAGCTTTATCTTCGGGTACGGCAGCTTCAGCTACGGGAGTTACCACTTTCGCGGTAACTACAACAACATGGGGAACTACTGGTAAATACTGGGAAGTTTCATTAAACACAATGGGTTATAGTGGTATTAAAGTTTCTTCCGCTCAGTATTCTTCCGCGTCCGGACCACGAGACTTTAAATTACAATATAGGGTTGGTAATACAGGGGCATTTACGGATGTTTTTGGAGGTGCAATAGTGTTAGACGGAAATAATTATTCAGTAGTTGATAATTTAGCATTACCGGCTGCTTGTGATAACCAAACTGCGGTTTATCTTCACTGGGTAACCACCTCAAATTTGAGGGCAGATCAAATTACTTCTCCCGGAAATACTATTGCTTCTGGAGGTTCATCACGTATTGATAATGTTATTATTTCAGGAGGAAAAGAGACTTATGTATCTGGTTATAATCCTAAAACAGTGTCTTCAGGAACTTCTTATGCGGTTTCTGATTTGGCAATGAATACTACTTACTATTATGATGTACGATCCAATTCCACTAATTCTACATCGGCAAAATCAACTGTGGTTTCTTTAACTACGACAGCCGACGAAACAGTTGCCGATTATAGATCCAAAGCGAGTGGTGACTTTTCAAGTGCATCTACTTGGGAATATAACGACACTACGCAATGGTTAAATGCTAACACAGCACCAACAAGTGCTAGTAACATAACAATTGTTTCGGGTCATGAAGTTACTTTAACCGCCGGAGTTACTGTTGAATCCTCCAAAACGATGACAGTTGACGGGACTATTAATTTAGCAGGGAATACAGTTTCTGGTGTGGGTACTTTTGATTTGAATTCTGGTGCTACTTTGAAATTAGGGAATAACATCTCTTTAGCCACAGCCATTACCACTACAACAAAATCGTTGAGTGTATCGGCAATATATTATTATGATGGTACGGTTGCTCAAACTACTGCTTCTTTGCCTTCAACCTCTGGAATAGTATATATCTCTAATGCATCAGGGGTAACTCTGGCAAGTGATAAAGCAATAAATGCTACGGGGGAATTAATTGTGACTAACGGTGGGAAACTATTATTTGGAGATGGAACTACTACAACTTTTAATATTACGGGTTCTGGTAAGTTTACTGCTAATACTGGGGCCACTTTGGTAATTACCAGTAGTAAGGGTATTTCTTCGGCTACAAATATAGGAAGTATAAGATCTACAGGTACACGAACTTTTGGTTCAGGGGTGAATTACAACTTCACCAAAAATGATGGTAAAAACGGAATCAATATGGGATCGTCCTTTGGTTCTGAAATCTCAAAGACCACAGGGATCAATAACTTGACGATAAACAACCTTTTGGGGGTTTACCTTCCTGGAGCCGTGCAAGCTAATAATAGTTTAGGCTATGTTTCAGATTACATTCCGGATACTGATATTACTGTAAATGGGGTATTGAATTTTGTTTCCGGTAAATTAATTGCCGTACCTACAACAACCTCTTCAACGACTACTACCGATCCAATAACTTTGATTACCACTTATGCTTCAATTCCTTCTAATTCAGGGGCGGCAACAGTAATTATTGGAGCGTCAGGAAGTGTTACAGGTGCAGGAACAGGATGGGTAATAGGTAATTTGAAAAAACTAACGACTTCAGGTGCTGATCTAGATTATACTTATGCTATTGGAGATGCCACTAATTATGCACCGTTAGCATTAGATTTCACGGGTGCCAGTTCCGTTGATGGGGGTCTTACAGCCAGTACATCTTCAGGTGATCATTCTCAATTTGTGAGTACTACGAGTGTGAATAGAACATGGACACTAACGGATGACAGTTTAACGGGCTTTACAAGTTACAATGCTGTTTTTGCTTATGCAAGTACAGATAATGACAGTGCTACAACCCCTGCAAATTATAAAGTAAATAAATTTGAAGATTATACTTGGTCACAATTAGCAACTTCAGCTACACCAACTCTAACTTCAGCTACGGCAACGGGGATTTTAGGTTTTGGTGAATTTGCAATTGGGGAGAGTTATACTACCCCTGCGGCAAATTCGTATTACATTGATTCAGTTGATGGTCTAGATGCCAATAATGGAACATCTATAGCAACACCTTGGAAAAACATATCCAAAGTAAATGGCTTACTTTTTCCTGCTGGTTCTTCTATTAATTTAAAAGGCGGTAGTGTATGGAATGGACAACAATTGAAATTTAATGGCTCAGGTACTTCAGCACTTCCAATTATTGTAAATAAATACGGTACAGGGGCCAAGCCAATCTTGAATGGTAATGGACTTGCAACAGCAAATCAAGGTGTTGTTTATTTGTACAATCAGCAATATATTGAAATAAACAATTTAGAAATCACGAATTATCCTGTTACAACCGAATCGACAACTAATCCTGACAGTATCTTTTTTGTTGGAATTTCAGATGCAACGCGCACCGGGAATCCATTAGGAGCGGACAGACGTGGAGTAATGGTTGCCCTTAAAAATAAAGGGTCAGGAACTGCTTCGGTTGCCAATCACATCTATTTGAAAAATCTAGACATACACCATATCAAGGGACAGTTAGGAAATGGTTCAACAACAGTAAATGGTGCCATTCCAAAACGAACAGGAGGTATTTACTTTACCGTTCTTGACGAAATTTCAACTAGTAATTCCAGATTCAACGATGTATTAATTGATGGTTGTACCGTAAGTTATTCTGAAAATATTGGATTGGCTTTTGATAATGAGGATGACGTATTCTATCCTGGTGGAAATGAACTTGCCTCCTGGAATGCTAGAAAATTTTCGAACGTAAAAGTTAGCAACAATACCATTCACCATATTGGTAAGAATGCCATGATTATTCGATGTACCGATGAAACGGGTTTGATAGAGCACAATGTTTGTTATGAAACTGCTTTGGGAACTACTGGAAACACTATGTTTACAGCAAGAGCTAAAGGAACTGTTTTTCAATACAACGAGGGCTATACTAATAGAGCAACAACTCAACAAGTTGATCCAGGAACAATAGACGGCAGTATGTATGATCCTGATTTTGGCAGTGTAGGGGTTATTTTTCAATACAGTTACAGTCATGATAATTCTCAAGGTCTTTATTGGGGTTGCAACACTCGTTCAGCTACTAATAATACCACTGGTGTTGCAGATCCCGAAGACCTAGGATGTACGTTAAGATACAATATCAGTCAAAATGATTTAGGTGATATTGTTTTTCTGAATTATGCCTCTGCAGGTAATGAAATTCATAACAATGTTTTTTATATAAAAGAAGGATTGTCTCCAAACATCATTCATGAAAATTCGGGGAATAACCATACCTATAATTTTCATAATAACATTATTTATAATGCAGGAAATGGAACCTATGCTTTAGGAACAACAGGTCAAGCCAGAAGTATCTTAAACAATGTATTTTATGGTACACATGCATCAAACGAACCCTCTTCAGACTCTAGCAACCTAACCTCGGATCCTTTATTTGTAAGTCCAGGATTGGGAACTATAGGAATTAATTCCTTGCTTGATGGATATAAATTACAGGTAAATTCACCTGCAATTTTTAGCGGTAAACTAATAGCATCAAACGGAGGGCTTGACTTTTATGGCAATAGTGTTTCGGCTACAACCTTACCTAATAGAGGCGCCTATCAGAACGGGGCTCCATCAGCCACGATTACGGCTTCAGGAGCAATCACCTTCTGTTCTGGCGGAAGTGTAACCTTATCAGCCAATACTGGAACAGGATTGACTTATTTATGGTCACCTGGAGGAGCAACTACTTCAAGTATTATTGCTACAGCATCAGGAAGTTATACCGTTACCGTAACAGGTACAGGCGGAAGCACAACTTCAGCAGCTACAACAGTAACGGTAAACGATCTAACCACTAATGGAAGTGTTACTGATTCTATCTGCGCGGGAGGTTCTTATACCTGGCCAGCAAATGGAGTAGCGTATACTACAGCTCAAACAGGACTTACTTATACAGTAGGTTGTAATACGGCTACATTGAACTTGACCGTTACGCCAGCACCAGCAAGTGTAGGATTAAATGGAACTATAGTAATCTGTGCAGGTTCAAGCGTAGACGCATTCGCATTATATGCAGCGTTAACAGGAACAAAAGCCACAGGAGGAACTTGGTCAGCTACAACAGGCGGAGCAGGAACGTATACATACACACAAAAAGCAACTTCACCTTGTACAGTTGACAATACAGCTACTGTAACAGTAACAGAACAAGCACAGCCTAATGCAGGAACAAGCGGAACACTAAGTTTAACTAGTTCCCCTTCTGATGAAGCTTTATTTGCAGCCTTAACAGGTGAAGATACTGGTGGATCTTGGTCTCGTCCTGTTTCAGGTTATGTAGGTTTATATACATATACAGTAAACGCTACCGCTCCTTGTACAGGAAGCGATACGTCAACTGTAACGGTAACAGCCGCCACTTTACTTCCAGCAGCTGGTACAACATACAATTTATGTGCTGGCGCAAAAATTTCTAATCTTCTTGCTGCCGCTACTGCTAGCAATGGCAGTGTGGGTGTGAAAGTATATGCTACTGCAACAGGAGTTACTCCTATAGTATTATCAGGAACAACAGATGCTGTTATACCAACAAGTACAACTCCAAAAGCGTACTGGTTGACTGAAACTTTAGCTGGTAGTGCTATAAGTGCAAAAGTTCAAATAAATGTGATAGTAAATGCTTTACCAGCTACACCATCAGCCTTAGTGCTTACTAATGACAATGCTGTTGTTCCAACTACAGCAGTTACTGCGTTGGGATTATATGCAGGAACTAGCACGCCATTCAAGCTAACAGCTACAGCCGTTGGAGCGGTTTCATACAAATGGA
>CAMDGJ010000014.1 GCA_945897545.1 Flavobacterium psychrophilum | reverse complement strand
TAATTTTAGGGCTTTAGGCTGATTAATCATATATTTAAATGTGCGTTGAATACACTATAAATATACTGATTATCAGCTTATTAAACTAATTTATTGAAAGATATTTCTTTCTTTTTTTATACTTTTTTCAACCCTTGATTCGCATTAATACCATTAATTTTATTTCATCTGCTTTTTCTTCTTCAAAAACATCAAATGCGAGCCAACCCTTATAATCATCATTTCCTTTCATAAAACTTAATCTACAGGCAAAAGAAATGAGACAACCAGCAACCCTTTCATGCTCTTTATTTTTACCTTGATTATGAGGTGCCACTTCAACAAATGCCATATAAGGTTCGGTTTTGTCTTTCATCTCAAAAATCAAACAACCTTCAACAACCTTTGGCGATTCTTCTTTCACAAGAACATAAGTTTCAAAACCTTTGTTTTTACTATGCTTGTTGAAGTTGAATCGCCAACCATTAGCTACAGAAGGAAGCACTATTTTAAAAGATTTTGAATCTAAAATTCGAGCATCTATTAATGTGTTGTTGCTAATCTGTAGTATCTTTACCTTCATTCAGACATTTTTTATCTAAAGCAAATATACAAAATAATTATACAATTTGTATAATTTAATTTTTAGTTAAATTTCTACAAACCAAAAATCATTTATCAACTCTCTTTCATTATTGATTTTTAACTTTGATTTACTTTGCCAAAAAACGTTTTTAACGAAACTGCATATCAAGACTGGTTTTGTTGAAACTATGGGTTATCAGAAATCGGGTAAGGTTACCATGACGAACTATATAGATAAGGTTGAAGTGGTAAGAGAAGTTAATAGACAGGGATTTGGGTATTTTGGGTAACGCTCAGGTACTACAGAGGGTTTGGGATTAAATTAAGATTTATTTTTCGGGTTTATCTATACTTCCAAATACAAAACCATTTTCCAATTAAGCCTACTACCCAAATCCGTTTAGTTGCTGTTATAACTGGTGGTTTTATTTATAATATTCAATTTTACTCTCATTAATGTATGTGGTATCACCGTCAAAATTTAATTTCGTCCAATTTCCATAAATGTTAAATTCATTATAGCCAAAATTAGGCTTCAAATTTATTACTTCAATATTTTGACTCAGCCAATTTCCGTTATTATCAAAGTTTTGATAACTATAATTGACATTGATAAGACCGTTAACCTTCTTTTGAATTAAATTATTTCTTTTGTCATAAGTATAATTAGAGGTAAAAGGGAATGTTTCAACTCATACATTCAGAAAGACACTTGGACGGAGAGTGGTTGTTGTCAATGATTATTCAAGTGAAAGTATGGTTTTATTGATGGAGTTATTCGGTCATTCTAATATGGGTATTACAAAACGATATTTGGGTTTTACAAAAGAAGAAATACATAATGTATATGATTGTTTAACTTTCTAGTTTTAACCGAATGAGTGATTTTGAATTAAATATAAAAGTTTGTAATCGGTTATTGAATAAGATAATGAAACGAGATTACGGGTATGACTACTCTTTTAGGATAAACCCGATTACCTATCTGAATAACCGGGTTTTAATTCCTACGAAAGTCCATTTATCGGAAATGGTTTATATTAAATTAAAGAGGTCTATTACTTTTGATGAGAGAGAGAAAATCAGAAAAGATTTGAATAAAAATATCAACCTATTATTAACTATTATTGAGGGTAGAAAGTATAGACCTATTTTAGATATTAAACTAAAACTTATACAATAGTTCGGTGTCTGAAACCATCACCAAAGACATTCCATCCTGTATCAATTATAGTTAAATCACGAAATGTTTTGTCTAATAATAATTGGTCATTAAAACCAATTTCATACTCCACAGGTTCAATAATTTTTGATATTCTTGACATTATAATTTCACCATCAATAAGAGAATCGGTCTCTCTTTTCAAGTCAAGATAGAGGTTAACTTCAATAAAGTTGAAACTATAAGTAAAACGATAAAACCCCCCATCACCGACTAGTTCGTTAAAATATTCTCGGTTGTTCTGTTTGGGTCTCCCGAAGTAATAATCGTTTTTATAACTAATTTTTCCATTCTTTAATTTTTTCATAAAATCCCCAATTGAATAACATTTTGAGGTAAATTCATCTGTGTTGAATAGTAAGTTTATTACACAATATTCGTTTTTGGTGTTTTTTGGATTAAAACCTTTTTCGGTTTTTATCTCGTCAAGAAGGTATTTTATTCTTTGTCTAACTAAATTCATAAAAATCTGGTCGTGTTCGTTGAAGGGGATAATCTCTTTTTAGTGTTTTGTGGTTGTGAGGACTAATTTACCAATAACTAACTCTATGTAGTTTCTAGATAAATAAGTCCATAATAGTAGAGTTTAATTACCTAAAAAGGTAGTTTTTTATCGTCTTCTATTAGTTTAAAATGATTGAAATATATGAGATTGTAATTTTCATCATAATCTAACCACAAGAGAGGTAGTAAAGGGATGTGTTCTATGTCGTTTGGAATATTTCCATATTTTTTCATTCTCGGTTTGATGAATTTTTTTGTGAATTTTTTTGTGTTGTATTTTATAAATGTAAAATCTAATAGGTCGTAAATGTTTTGAATTGTGGTCGTTCCGTCATTACAAATTGTATAATACAGAATTGATAATACACAAATTTTATTTTTATAAACTAAATCCACCTTAAAGAAAGTGTCGGTGTTAATGAACCTTTTTTTATCTTTTTCAATTATATCATAAATTTCTGGAAGTGTTATAAATTCTATGTGTTCATATTTTATCTCAACAATTCTTTCAGTAATGTTAATTTGTAAAGGAAATTGGAAATCTCGTTTATTGAAGTTGTCCTTTTCTAATTGAAAATAAAATTGTCGTGATTGTTTTGTTTCTTGTGGAAAATGTGGAAAATCTAATATCTCACATGTTTTTTCCTTTTCATTATGGAACACAGGAAACCCGTATAAATCTTTTACACTTGTCATAATAGTTGTCTTTCACTATAACTATTAGTCAAAGTGAAATTGTTGTAATTTTTATAAAATTTTTCATTAGGTATTTGAGTTATAATAGGAATAAGGGGTCTTGTTTATAGAGAAATCTGAATAGTTTTTACACGGTTGATTATACCCCATATAATCAATTTTACAGGGGGGATAGTATCGTTAGATACGGGAGGAAGGAATCCCGGAGGGGGGGGAGGGTCTATCGGGTGGTGGAAGAAGGGATATTGACTTTGGAAAAAAATTGTTAATGTATATGTTATTACAATTGTTATTACAAAAAAACCTTAAACCCTATATTCATTAGGTTTAAGGTCTTGTTTTTGTGGAGAATATCGGATTCGAACCGACCACCTCTTGCCTGCCAGGCAAGCGCTCTAGCCAAATGAGCTAATCCCCCAATGATGCGCAAATATAACATATAAATAGAGAATTATGCAAATTTCAAAAAACAAATCTATCCTATTTGTAAAAAAAACAGCATGCTTCCCTTAATATTTTTAACTTTACACCAAAATCTTTGCAATGGTATTGGAAAATTCAAACGGTACGCTTATCACAACAATCGAAAACAAAATCGCTACCCTCGAATTTGGGCATCCTGCGAGCAATTCTTTGCCAAGTGAATTACTAAACCGATTGACAAATGAACTCAATAATTTAAGTACTAATGCAGAAGTTTCTGTGATTGTTTTAAAAAGTGGTGGAACATCAGCATTTTGTGCTGGAGCCTCATTTCAGGAACTTTTGGCAGTTTCAAATTTGGAAGACGCGACAAAATTCTTTTCTGGTTTTGCCAATGTGTTGAATGCCATGCGAACTTGTTCTAAAATAATTATTGGAAGAGTTCATGGAAAAGCAGTGGGAGGCGGCGTTGGTATAATTGCAGCTTGTGATTATGTTTTTGCTACAATGAATAGCAGTATTAAACTATCGGAACTTTCAATCGGAAGTGGTCAATTTGTGATAGAACCTGCCCTAAGCAGAAAAATTGGAAAAGCAGCAACGGCAGAATTAACTTTAGCATCAAACGAATGGAAAGATTCGGAATGGGCAAGAAGCAAAGGTTTTTATACTAAAGTCTTTGCAGGACAAGTAACTTTAGATATTGAATTGGCTCAGTTTAGCTCAAAATTAGCATCTTATAATCTAGAGGCCTTAACTGAAACCAAAAAAATACTATGGGAAGGAACCGAAAACTGGGACACATTACTTTATGAAAGAGCCCAGATTTCGGGAAGATTAGTGCTTTCTGATTTTTCACGAACCGCCTTGAATAAATTTAAAAAATAACAAAGAAATAAAGAGGAGTAGATTCACTAAATTTGCACTCAAATAAAAATAGAATGAGCAATATCAGAATAACAAAACAATTTGGTTTCGAAACAGGTCATGCTTTGTATGGTTATGATGGCAAGTGTAAAAATGTGCATGGACACAGTTATAAATTGTCAGTTACCGTTATTGGAACGCCTATTGATGACCGTAATAATGTAAAATTTGGGATGGTTATTGATTTTACTGATTTAAAGAAAATTGTCAAAGAGGAAATCGTCGACCAGTTTGATCATGCTACTGTTTTCAACGAAACTACACCTCATGTCGATTTGGCCAAGGAATTAATATCACGCGGACATCATGTGATTTTAGTGGATTATCAGCCTACTAGCGAAAATATGGTGGTTGATTTTTCTAAACGAATCAGCAGCAGATTACCTGAGAATATTGTTCTTTTTTCTTTAAAATTGCAAGAAACAGAATCTTCTTTTGCAGAATGGTTTGCTTCGGATAATTAAAATCAAATAATTACGGACAAGTACGGACAAGTCGCCACTTGTCCCTACGAAAGAAAAAATTATGCAAATCACGCCCAACAAAAAAATATATTTTGCCTCCGACCAGCATTTTGGTGCTCCAACTCCGGAATTAAGTTTTCCAAGAGAACAAAAATTCGTTGCTTGGCTTGACGAAGTCAAAGGCGATGCCGAAGCTATTTTTTTATTGGGCGATTTATTCGATTTCTGGTTTGAGTACAAAACTGTCGTTCCTAAAAGGTTTGTTCGAATTCTTGGCAAATTGGCAGAGATTCGCGACAGCGGCATTCCTATTTATTTCTTCGTGGGCAATCATGATTTGTGGATGGACGATTATTTTCAGAAAGAATTAAACATTCCCATTTATCGAGAAAATCAGGAATACACATTTAACGATAAAACCTTTTTGATAGGCCACGGCGACGGAAAAGGCCCAGGCGATTTAGGCTACAAACGAATGAAAAAAGTCTTTACCAATCCGTTTTCGAAATGGCTCTATCGTTGGCTTCATCCTGACATTGGAATGAAACTGGGACAATACTTATCTGTAAAAAACAAGCTGATTTCAGGTGATGAAGACGTGAAATTCCTTGGTGAAGAAAACGAATGGTTAATACTTTATTCCAAAAGGAAACTGGAAACCAAACATTATAATTACCTTGTTTTTGGCCACCGTCATTTGCCTATGAAAGTTACGGTTGGCGAAAACTCAGAGTATGTAAATCTAGGCGATTGGATTAATTTTTTTACCTATGGCGTTTTTGATGGGGATACTTTTGAATTGAAGAAACATCAGTAAAAAATATAACTATCCAGAAATATTGGGTTGATGTAAATTTTATTTGATTTTGAAAAACTTACTTTTTTAAAGCCATAGATTATTATTTTTTATAAATTAAACCTTTTACGCAAAAAAATGAATAATAAATTATACACCAATCTCATTGAATACGGGATTTACCTTTTTAGTCTTTTACTCATTCTTCCATGTTATGGCCAGTTAAACCGTGAGATTTTTCATGAAGATTTTGAAAAAGACTTACCCAATATCCAAGCGATATGGACCCCAACTTCAAATTACTTGTTTACTTCTGGCTTTAGTGGATATGGAGGATTATTATTTAATAGTACAACATCCAATATCAATCTTACATCCTCATCCACAATTCCTTTAACAAACTTACAAGGAACAACAATTGCAGTATCGGCAAGTATAAAAGGAGACGATTTAAGAAGTGACGGATTTACCGGAATGGTAATTCAATTAGTATCACAATCCATTTCTGGCAAGGTAAAGTATTTTAGAATTCCTATTAAATCAGGCACATTTGAATGGGAGCAAATAGGTAAAATATTTAAGTTAGATGATGATATTCAAAGCTTAAGTCTAAATATTGGTATATATAATGCCACAGGTAAATTTTGGATAGACAATCTTCATATCCAAGTAGTTGCAGAACCGATGCCCGATGCTCGTCCTACTCCAGTTGTTATTAATAAAACTCATTCAGGGATGTATAGGGGGATGAACGTTGCCTCCACTAGTGATGATCCAGCCAATATTATCAGCAAAAGTAACCTGGATAAGCTTAGTTATGACTGGAAAGCGAATACGATACGTGTTATGATTGGTGGAGAGAAATATTATCCAAACGGTTTACTTAAATCCGATTTTGATTCCGTGTTGCAAACAGAATTAATAAGAATTGATGAACTGGTAAATTGGTGTACTGCAAACGGACTTAAAATAAATCTAGGTTTAGCAGGTTTGTCCGATGGGTTATTCACTAGTCAAGCTGCGCAAACCAGACTTATTAATGCTTGGAAATTGATTGCCGAAAGATATAAAAATACTAATGCTGTTTGGGCATACGACCTAGCCAATGAGCCTGTAGTTAGCAAACAATATCCCTATGATTATACTTATCCATTAGACAATTCGATTATGATGTGGCCTACTTTAGCCGAAACTCTTGTGAATGCCATCCGAGTAATTGATCCCGTAAAGTCAATCATTATTGAGAGTTTAAATTATGGAGTTGCCTTAGACGATATTAAACCTATTGACGCATCAGTTCCTAATATTATTTATAGCGTTCACCTATATCAGCCCGGGAAGCTTACTGGACAATTTGGACCAGAAACCCCAATAATCACCTATCCAGGAACTATTGATGGTGTTTATTATGACAAAACCAAATTAAAAGAAATACTTGCGCCACTAAAAACGTATCAAGATAAATACCGAGTACCTATATATATTGGAGAGTTTAGCTGCATACGATGGGCCCCAAATAATAGTGCCTATAATTATATTCGTGATTGTATTGAAATTTTTGAGGAATACAATTGGGATTACGATTATTATGCTTTCCGCACATGGAATGGTTGGAGTGTTGAACATTCGACTGGATATTATGACAATCTATTTCCAAGTACTAAAACGGATAGGGAATTGCTGGTTCGTTCTTATTTTCAGCAAAATTTATTACAAGTTCAACTTTTAGAAAAGGAAACTCTTCCTTCAGTCTGTTATCCTAATCCCGTGAAAAATGAGATTTGTATTACTACCGATAATCTTGATTTTAATGCGGGAAGTATTGAAGTTTTTGACATTAAGGGCAGGTTGAAAACACAAAAACTAATTCCAGAAAAAGAGTTAATTAAAATAAATGTATCTACATTTTCTGAGGGAATTTATCTATATACTATCAAGAATGAAAGCGGGAAAATGATATTAAGTGGTAAGTTTATAAAAAAATAAATTTTTATTCAATATAAATTAAAAGAAAAAATGTCTCCAGACGAAAATAAATTCCTATTTGGTTTTCTTTATCAGAAACTCATAGAATTTTCGCCCTTGATTACGGGACAATAAAATTCTATTACCCGGATTATTCTCCTTTTGGCGGTTTTACACAATCGATATTACTGCAAATGCAATTTCAGAATATGCCAAGTTATCGAACAATTTTTTTATCTTCGTGAGAAACCTAATATCCCAAACAATCTACTTTTAAAAAATGAATTGGTCTGCTTGCAAATGATCATTTATAACAAAATAGACTTAGCCATTGAGGATGAAATTGTACTACTACAAGAAAAACATTTGGAAGAAATGTTGGCGCTGATTAAATTAGTGTATCCCGAATATTTTAAAAGAGAAACAGCATCTTTGGGGGATTATTATGGAATTTTTAAAAACAACCAACTTGTAGCAATTACTGGCGAACGAATAAGAATGAATGATTTTATTGGAGTAAGTGCCGTAATTACGCATCCTGACCATACCGGAAAAGGATTCGCAAAACAATTAATCACACATACTGTTAATGCAATAATTGATAAACAAAACATCACATTTTTACACGTTTCAGAAGTTAATTTTACTGCTATCAAATTGTATGAAAAGTTAGGTTTTAAAACAAGACGTAAAATAAGTCTATGGAATATCACCTCGTAAAAAAAAGCTACTTATGATTTTCGTGTTCTTCCAAATCTTTTTGCAAATCCAAATTTCTAAATCCAGGTAATTTGATTCCCGTAAAAACAACTATTAAAAGCGTCATACTTCCGCCAAAAACGACCGCAGAAACCGTTCCCATCAATTTGGCTGTTAATCCACTTTCGAAAGCGCCCAACTCATTCGAAGATCCCACAAAAATAGAATTTACTGCCGCAACACGTCCTCTCATGGAGTCTGGTGTTTTGAGTTGCAAAATCGTTTGGCGAATCACCACCGAAATACCATCAGTAACCCCACTCATAAACAAAGCAAAAACCGATAACCAAAACCAAGTGGAAAGTCCAAAAACGATAATACAAACACCAAAACCAAAAATAGCCGCCAATAATTTGATTCCGGCATTTTTATAAAAAGGTAGATGCGCCGAAACAAACATAGTCAACAACGCACCAACGGCTGGGGCTGCTCTTAAAATTCCAAAGCCTTCAGGTCCAACTTTCAAAATGTCTTGGGCAAAAATAGGCAAAAGTGCCACCGCTCCACCAAAAAGAACCGCTACCATATCAAGCGTTAAAGCCCCTAAAATGGATTTATTGGTATACACGAATTTCAGGCCTTCCTTCAAACTTTCCATTACAGGTTCGCCAATTTTTGGATTTAAAATAGGTTTTTTGGCAATCTGTGTCAACACCAATAAAGCAAAAATAGAACAAGCAAAAATAGTCCACATAGACCAATGTACACCTATCCAAGTAATTGAAAACCCAGCAACTGCTGGCCCAACAACAGCGCCAATTTGCCAAACCGAACTACTCCAAGTTGCCGCATTTGGATACGCTTTTTTAGGAACAATCAACGACATCAGTGAAAATATAGTTGGACCAAGAAAGGCTCTTACTAAGCCGCCCAAAAAGACCAAAAAATAAATAGAATACAATATTGTATCTGTTGACCAATCACTAACCACTCTAGGCCAAGTCAATAAAAACAAGCCAAAACTAATGATGGAAAATCCGAAAATACACTTCAAAAGCATTCCTTTTTTTTCCTTTTGATCTACAATATGTCCAGCAAACAAAGCCATCCCGATAGCAGGAATTACCTCCATCAACCCAATAATTCCTAGTGAAAGCGCACTTTTAGTTATACTATATACTTCCCATTCAATGATGATAAACTGCATCGACCAGGCAAAAACCATAGCAAATCGCAGCAACAAAAACATATTGAATTCTCTCTAACGCAAGGCTGCGTATGTATCTTTAACTTTTACTCCCATAATTTTACTTAATATCTTTCAATCGTAATTGGAGGGAAGTTTTACCATTCCATTCGTTCTCATCTATACAATAAACGGCTTCAAACGGCTTTTTATTCGTTGTCAATTCTATTTTATTTCCCAACCCAAACCCAATGGCTGCCATTCCTTCAGTCCCGAGACTTCGGGATTGCCGTACAAAAAGTTTTAGATGTTCTTCATCAGCTCCTAATTTTTGAGCGTAGCCTGTATCATGTACGTTTTTTGTAAGGAAAACTGGTGTCATATTTTGCGGTCCAAAAGGTTCGAATTGTTTCAAAATCCGAGTCAATTTTGGAGTGATGTCCGTCAGATTAATTTCGGCATCTATCGAAATTTCAGGTGTCAGCATATCCGGATGAATGGTTCTTTCTACTTCTTTTTCAAAAGCTTCTTTGAAAGCCAAATAATTTTCTTCCAATAAGGTCATGCCCGCCGCATACATATGTCCGCCAAATTGTTCCAAATGTTCCGCACAAGCTTCCAAAGCATTGTACACATCAAACCCTTTTACTGATCGTGCTGAAGCCGCATATTTATCGCCACTTTGGGTAAAAACCAAGGTTGGACGATAATAGGTTTCTATCAAGCGCGAAGCCACAATTCCTATTACCCCTTTGTGCCAATCTTCCTGAAAAACGACTGTTGTGAAGCGTTTTTCTTCATTATTTTCTATAATTTGACCCAGCGCTTCCTTGGTAATTTGCTTGTCTAAATCTTTCCTTTCAGAATTATAGGCTTCAATCTCAGAAGCAAATTGCTGCGCTTGTTCAAAATCAAATTCTGTCAATAATTCCACAGCGTGATTCCCGTGTTTGATTCGGCCTGCAGCATTAATTCTTGGTGCTATGATAAAAACTACGTCCGTTATATCTAAAGTTTTCTTTTTTACTTGATGAACCAAAGCTTTGATTCCAGGTCTCGGATCTGAGTTGATCACTTGCAAGCCAAAATAGGCCAAAATCCTATTTTCTCCCGTCATTGGAACAATATCAGCGGCAATTGCAGTGGCAACCAAATCCAGATAAGAAGTCAAATCTTCAATAGTTTGGTTTCGGTTTTCACCCAATGCCTGAATCAATTTAAAACCAATTCCGCAACCACACAATTCATCATACGGATAACTACAATCGTCCCGTTTTGGATCCAAAACTGCAACGGCTTCCGGCAAAAATTCGCCTGGTCGGTGGTGGTCGCAAATGATGAAATCGATGTTTCTTTCTTTAGCATAAACCACGTGATCGATGGATTTTATACCGCAATCCAAAGCAATAATCAACGAAAAACCATTATCATCAGCAAAATCAATTCCTTTGAAAGAAATTCCATAACCTTCGTCATAGCGATCAGGAATATAAGTTGAAACATTTGGATAATAAGTTTTCAAATACGATGAAACCAATGAAACTGCTGTAGTCCCATCGACATCATAATCGCCAAACACAAGAATGTTTTCACCTTTTTCTATAGCCAATTCGATGCGTTCAACCGCTTTATCCATATCTTTCATCAGATAAGGATTGTGCAAGTCTTCTAAAGTTGGACGGAAAAATTCTCTGGCTTGATCATACGTTTCAATACCGCGTTGCACGAGAAGCGTCGCCACAAATTCCTCCACATTCAAAGCTTCAGCAAGTAATTTTACCTTTTCTTCAGAAGGTTTTGGTTTAAGGGTCCAGCGCATAAATAAGTAGGGATTTTGATTTTGTGTCTTTTACAAATTTAGTTTAAAATATTTAAACACCAAGCACACAAAGAAGGCACAAAGATTCACAAAGTGTATTTATTTTTAATTTCTACAATCTGTGACTAAAAATTTTAAAAATAATCTGCGAATCTGCGGTAAAAATTTAAAATCACAGTACTTTTGAATATCTTTTTAAATCAACCTAAATGCAAATTCAAGGACAAATTGTCGACATCGAAAATAAACGAATTTATGCAGGTGAAATCACTGTCGAAAATGGGAAAATCATCTCGATTATCGAGAAAAATCACAACATAAAAAGCTTTATTCTTCCAGGATTTATAGATTCCCACATTCATATCGAAAGTTCGATGCTTGTTCCTTCCGAATTTGCAAAAATTGCCGTACTTCACGGAACAGTTGCCACGATTTCAGATCCACACGAAATTGCCAATGTTCTAGGCAAAGCAGGTGTTTATTATATGATCGAAAATGGTAAAAAAGTACCGTTGAAGTTTCATTTTGGCGCTCCATCTTGTGTTCCTGCAACTTCTTTTGAAAGTGCCGGAGCCATTATCGATTCGGACGGAATAAAGGAATTAATGGCTTCGCCCGATATTCATTATTTGGCAGAAATGATGAATTATCCAGGTGTTTTATTTGACGATGCAGAAGTTTTAAAAAAAATCGAATGGGCAAAACATTTCAATAAACCCGTTGATGGTCACGCACCAGCATTAAGAGGAGAATCAGTAAAAAAATATATTTCGGCAGGAATTACAACAGACCACGAATGTTTCACTTTTGAAGAAGCCGAAGAAAAATTATCGCTCGGAATGAAAGTGCTTATCCGTGAAGGAAGTGCTGCCAAAAACTTTGAAGCACTCATCGATTTACTTCCTGAAAACTACAAAAACATGATGTTTTGTTCGGATGACAAACATCCCGACGATTTGATTGTAGGCCACATTAATTTACTTTGCGCTCGGGCTGTCGCCAAAGGAATTGATGTGTTCAAAGTCTTGCAAGCGGCTTGTGTAAATCCCGTGAATCATTACAAAATGAACGTTGGATTACTTAAAGAAAATGATACGGCCGATTTTATTGTTGTGGAAGATTTAGTTAATTTTAAAGTGTTACAAACTTATATTGATGGCGAATTAGTTGCCAAAAGTGGAGAATCGTTTGTAAAACACATTCCTTTTGAAACACCTAATAATTTTAATATTACTTCAAAGGAAATCAGTGATTTTACTGTTTTCGGTTCTGGTTCAAAAATTAGAGTAATCGAAGCATTGGAAGGACAATTGATTACCAATGAAATTCACCATAAACCATTAATCGTTGATGGGCAACTAGTTTCGGATACAGAAAACGACATCTTGAAAATGGCAGTTGTTAATCGCTATCAAAACACGGCTCCAGCGATTGCTTTTATCAAGAATTTTGGATTAAAAAAAGGAGCAATTGCCAGTTCAGTGGCGCACGATTGCCATAATATTGTTGTGGTAGGAACTTCTGATGAAGAAATTTGCAGTGCCGTCAATCTTATCATCGAAAACAAAGGCGGAGTTTGCGCCGTAAATGGTGCTGAAAACAAAATGCTACCCTTGCCCGTTGCCGGAATTATGAGCGATAAAAATGGCTGGGAAACTGGCAGATTATATCAGGAAATCGATGCAATGGCCAAGGAATTAGCTTCGCTCGATTCGGCTTCGCCTCGGGTGGGCAGTAATTTGAAAGCTCCTTTTATGACGCTTTCATTTATGGCTTTGCTCGTGATTCCCGATTTAAAATTATCGGATAAAGGATTGTTTAGTGGCAATACTTTTTCGTTTGTTGATTTGGAGGTTATTTAACCATATAAGGCAATAAGGTCATTTAAGAAGATATTGTTTAAACACAAAGGGCACGAAGAAGGCACAAAGTTCACAAAGTTTTTATTGGATTTTTTTGTCATTTCGACGAAGGAGAAATCTCAGAACGAGAGCAACTAATGCGATTTCTCCTTCGTCGAAATGACAAATTATTTATGATTTCAAAACCAAAGCTTCTCCTTCAAATTGAATTCCGCCCCAGCCCGTTTTTATAAAATTACGAATGTTTTGGTGGTTGGTTCCTTCTGGATTTTCCAATACGTCATCAAAATAAAAGGCTCCAAAACAAGCTAAAGTTTTTGCTTGTGATAAGTTTTGCAATTGCGCAAAAGCAAATAATTTGCAAGAACCAGAGTTTTCTCCTGCGGCATTGTGTTGCGTCCCATTATCGAAAGTGGTTGGAATAAAATCGTAATGTTCGTCAATCAAGGCAATGGTTTCAGGAAATGTAATCGTGTTTGGAGTTTGTTTTAGATTTTCTAAAAAAGAGGTTATGGTCATTATGTATTTTATTATTCGGATTGTTTTTTATTTTCTTTAGTTGTTGTTTTTCCGCCAACCACAACCACAATTTCTCCTTTTGGTGGTTTGTTTTCAAAATGCGTCAACACTTCACGAACCGTTCCTCGAACATTTTCTTCGTGTAGTTTTGATAATTCTCTTGAAACACAAATTTGTCGGTCTTCGCCAAAAAAAGTGATAAATTCAGCTAGAGTTTTGACTAATTTATGGGGTGAAACATACAAAATCATGGTGCGTGTTTCTTCGGCTAGTGCCAAATAGCGGGTTTGTCTTCCTTTTTTGTCGGGCACAAATCCTTCGAAAACAAATTTGTCATTGGGCAAACCGCTATTGACCAAGGCTGGTACAAAAGCTGTTGCACCGGGTAAACATTCTACATCAATTTTATTTTCAACACAGGCGCGAGTGAGTAAAAATCCAGGATCAGAAATCGCAGGTGTTCCCGCGTCCGAAATTAAGGCGATAGTTTCTCCCGCTTTTAAACGCGAGATTAAGTTTTCGACCGTTTTGTGTTCGTTGTGCATATGATGACTGTGCATGTGTGTGCCAATCTCGAAATGTTTTAATAATTTTCCGCTGGTTCGTGTGTCTTCGGCAAGAATCAAATCGACTTCTTTTAGAATTCGAATGGCTCTTAAAGTCATATCCTCGAGATTACCGATTGGAGTAGGGACTATAAATAATTTACCCATTTAGTCGAATTTTTTCTCGATGATCTCGATAAAACGTTGGGAGTAATCCTCTTTTCCTTCCCAACTGTTGTAATCAGGTTTTACCATATCATCAATAAAATTTTGGGCTTCCTCAAAGTTATCATAGGTAATTAGTTGGTTCAAAACCCGATTATAATCTTCGTCGCTATTGGCAAAAAGGTGTTTTACAAACGCAATTCTATCATTTAAATCGATATTTATTCCTTTTAAAAGTTTGTCATTAAGGGTAGTGACTTTAGTTTCATTTTTTTCAGAAGTAGACTCTTCCTCCTGTAAATCATCCGAAACTGGTATCTCAAAACTTATTGGAGTTTGAGTTTCTTCAATTTGATCTGCTTTTATAAAAAGAGTATCTGAATAATCGCCTCCTAAAAAATCTTCAAAGGAAATTTGAACGGCTTCCGATTTTTTTGGCTCTTCAATTTCATTTTCTATGTCTAATTCAAATGCTGGCATAAAACCAACTTTATTTGATTCTTCTATTGCTGTAGGTTCCTCTACGTCAGTTTCTTCTTCTTGGAATTTTATTTCGGCGGACTCATCTGTCACTTCTGAAATTTCTTCTTCTTCGATTTCCTCTTCTAAAACATTTTCGATTTCCTCAACTATAATAACTTCGTCAACTATTTTTTGAGTAGTGATTTCTTTAACAACAATTTCATCTTTAACCTTTATTGGCTTACTCTCAGATAAATTGTTGTCTTCAAAAAATTGTTTCATTTTTTCAACGATTTCGGCTTGACCAATAGTTGGTTTTGCCCCTCCAAAATGTTCCTCAACAAATCGTAAAACAGAAAGTTTTTCATATAATTTCTGAGTTTCAATGTATAATTGATCGATATCAGATTTGTTTTTCATTTGCAATACCCTGTGAGCAATGCTCATCAAGTCGGCTTCCAATTTTTTCTTCATAACTTTTGAAATTATAGTGAGTATGTTGCGTAATTTTATTAATAAGCAGTTTCTTTGTTTTTTATTTAACTTCTAGAAGAAATCCCTTTTACTTACAATAAATTTATTTTGCAAATAAGTGTTCGCGAATCTTCGATTTGATAAAAATTCTCTACTTTTGAAACGACGTAAAAGTATAAAATTTTTATGTCGCTTTGTTTCCTTACAAAGTAATAAAAACTAATCCTTTTTAAAGGCAGAAAAATACAAAATGTTTCTCGAAAATACAGTAAATCATAAAGAACAATTTGGTTGGATCGAAGTAATTTGCGGTTCGATGTTTTCGGGTAAAACCGAGGAACTTATTCGCAGACTAAAAAGAGCGCAATTTGCCAAACAAAAAGTGGAAATCTTCAAGCCCGCCATTGACATCCGTTACCACGATGAAATGGTGGTTTCGCACGATTCCAATGAAATTAGGTCCACGCCAGTCCCCGCTGCTGCAAACATTGCGATTTTGGCACAAGGCTGTGATGTAGTAGGCATTGATGAAGCGCAGTTTTTTGATGACGAAATCGTGAAAATTTGTAACGATTTGGCCAATCAAGGAATCCGTGTGATTGTTGCTGGATTAGATATGGATTTCAAGGGAAATCCCTTTGGACCAATGCCAGCACTTATGGCCACAGCTGAATATGTCACTAAAGTCCATGCGGTTTGTACTCGCACAGGAAATCTGGCTAATTATAGTTTTAGAAAAACAGATAATGACAAACTCGTTATGCTTGGTGAAACCGAAGAATACGAGCCTTTAAGTAGAGCTGCTTACTACTATGCAATGAAGGAAAATGAGGAAAATAAATAAAAAAACAAAGCCTTTCAGAAGTGTAAATTTTGAAAGGCTTTTTAGTTTTTTAGTTAAAAATGGATTCTAATTTAAAATCCAAATCTGGAAATAATTTACTTTGAATTGTGTCTTCTTCAATTAAAGGATGCATTCCTATGAATTGATCGTCTTTTAAAATATAGATAAAAACAGTTTTGTCGGCAGGGTTTACGATCCAATATTCGAGAACTCCTGCTTCTTCATACAAATCAAATTTATACTTCATTTCTTTATTCGAATTTCCCGGAGATAGAATTTCTATCACCAAATCTGGAGTTCCAATTGCCCCGCGTTCATCAATTTTATTATCATCGCAAATAACACATAAATCGGGTTGTACCACAGAATAAATTTCTTGGTCTAATGTCGATTTTTTTTTGTCAAGCAATCGAACATCAAATGGAGCTGCAAAAAGATTACAAGAATGTGGCTTGAAAAAATTATACAATATACCTGCTAATTCCATCGATATTCTTTGATGATTTGTGCTTGGAGCAGGACTCATCCTAAAAATACGCCCTTTTATTAATTCTAATTTTTCCTGAAACTGCCAAGTTAAATAATCAGCATAAGTATAGGTTTTATCTAAATCTAATAAATTGATGTCGGTTATCATAAGGCTTAGTTTTTTACAAAGTTAATAAAAAATGAAACCCTTTGCAATTGAAGAAAAAATGAAGTTTTGTCAAAGATAAGAAACCCTCTTAGCGTTCTAAACGCTAAAAGGGTTTTTAAAATTTAAATGGAATGCTTTATTTATTGCAAATCGATTTTTCTAGATGTCAATAAATTATTGTTAGCATCATATACTTTAACCAAGTATATTCCTCGTCCTGTCCAAGAATTAAGCGGAATACTATATTGTTGCTGGTTTAAGGTGGTGCTAAAAACTTCTTGACCTAATAGATTTGAAATTTTAATTTGATACCCCGTTACCGAAGACAAAGTACCGCAATCTAAAGTAATATGGTCATTAGCAGGATTAGGATATATGGTAATGCTGTTAGTATAAGTTACTGGATTATAACCCAATATACCCACATTAATAACTAATATATCCGTAACCGTAACATTTTGATAACAAATATTGGCATTGTATAAATTATTGATTTCTGTTTGTGTTAATGCACGATTCCAAATTCCGATGTCATCGATTTTTCCATTTGAATACTCAACAAGTACAGGACTATCCATACCAATAACTAAAGGTAAATTATTTGGTTGATTATTAAAAGTTCCAGAAACCCCACTCCACAATAAGTTGCCGTTAAGATAAAACGAAGTTATTCCATTAGAAATTGTCGCAACAACGTTTTGCCATGTATTAAAGGAGAGAGGAAAAGAAGCAATTGTATTATAAGTATTAAGGTGTGCCAAAATATTTTGGTTTGAGATTAAAAAATCTAAATTTCCACCGAATTGTAAATTTGATTTGCAAATAATAGGAAAATGGCCAGCGCCAGCACTTTGATAGAGTTGACTTATATTAATCCAAGCAGAGATTGATATTTCATTTATATTTTGAAGACTATTTGAATTTGGGATTTGAATGTAGTTACTCAACCCATTAAAACTATAAGAACTATTCACATTCCCAAATCTATCAGTGGTCAAAGTTGCTCCATTATTCGTTCCGTTATTTGCATTGGTGCTCACATCATTAGCATTGCCATTAAAAGGCCAATAGCCCACCAAACCATTAGTTGGTACATAAGAAGGAACTTGGGCGGTCATAATAGTTGTGAAACCTACTATTAATAGTAGGATAAAAAAGTTATTTTGTTTCATAATTACTGATTTTAAAAAGTTATAGTATTAGTTTACACAAAAAAACAAAACTTTTTTCGCAACATTTTTTTATTTTTGTTCTAATTTTTTTATATTTGGTTCTAAATTAAAACTTTTATGAAAGCAAATATTGGGGATAAAATTAGAAAAGTACGAGAACTAAAAGGTTTTTCGCAAGACTTTATGGCGGGAAAGCTAGAAATGTCGCAACGTGCTTATAGCAAAATTGAGAATAATGATATTAAGCTCGATTGGGGTAGAATAGAAGATATTTCTAAAATTCTGGAAATAGAACCTATAGATTTGGTTTCATTTGATGATAATTTGATATTTAATAATTCTCCTCAATCTGGCAAAAACAATACCAATACAATTAACAACAACTTCCCTGATGAATTAAAGAAAAGCTACGAAGACCGCATTGCTCATTTAGAACAAGAAGTGCTGTTTATGAGAGGATTGTTAGCGAAAAGCTAATTCTATGTTTTGTCCGGTTTAATTATTTATATTTGTACGTATAATATAAAACTCTTGTCTTATGGACACTAAACTCACTTTAAAATTAGATAAAAACGTAATTGAAAAAGCAAAAATATATGCTGCTAAGCATAAGTACAGCTTATCATTTATGGTGGAAAATTATCTGAAAGCGGTTACTTCGATGGAAAAAACAGAAACCAATGAGGAAATTAAAATATCAGATTTTGTTAAAAGTATTGGTATCGATGGCGTAAATCTGCCCGACGATTTTGATTACAAAAAAGAACTTACAGAAATATTATCACAAAAATATGGCGTATGAAACTGTTTATAGACGCTAATGTTGTTTTAGATTTAATACTTAAACGCCAACCTTTTTTTGACAGTATTGCCGAAATATTAACTGTTGCCGAAAACAAAAACTACACACTTTGCTTATCGTCTGTTACATTTGTCAATGTAAATTATATTGCTTCCAAATTCACGGATAAAAAAAACGTTTTAGAAAGTCTAAAAAAGTTGCGAATCCTTTTTGATGTATTGAGTGTTTCTGAAACAGAAATAGATAAAGCTTTATATTCTAACTTCAATGATTTTGAAGATGCTGTTCAACATTATTGTGCCTTAAAAAACAATTGCGATTATATCATTACCCGAGATTCTAAAGATTTCAAAAATTCTGAAATTCCAGCATTAACACCAACAGAATTTTTAGCTTCAATAAAATTCTAAAATATATTCTATTCCATTTCTATTTTTTTATAACTTTGATGTAAACTAAATTACTATGGATTTACAAACCCGTAAAATATCATTTGTTCAAGAATTTCTGTCTATTCAAAGCGAAGAGGTTATTTCTCGTTTAGAAAAATATTTAAAAAAAGAAAAAACAGCAATGGAAGAAAAGGCTTTTAAGCCGATGACCATTGAAGAATTAAACAGAAGAATTGATCGATCGGAACAAGATTCCATCAACGGTAGACTTACTGAAATGAATGATTTTTTAGCTGAAATTGAAAAATGGGATTAAAAATCTATTGGACTGATGTAGCTAAAATTGAGGTTAAATCAATTTACGTTTTTCTGAAAAGAGGCGCAAATATAGCTGTTGCAAAAAAAATCACTAAAGAAATTACCGACGATGTAAAGCGGCTAGTTAATCAGCCCTATGTTGGACATGTTGAGCAACAATTAATTGGGAGTTCAAGAGAATTCAGATCGTCAATTTACGGTAATTACAAAATTATTTATTGGATAAATATAGATAAAAACCAAATAGAAATCTGGGATGTTTTCGATTGTAGGCAAGAACTTTTAAATATTAAAAGAACAAAATAATGTGCTTTAAAATTTTAAAATTTTCTTGAAAATGACTTTATCTATCCAAAATATCGAAAAAATTCTCCACGCCAAAAGGTTTGGAGATAGTAACGGCAGAATCGACAGTATTTCTATCGATAGCCGTTCTTTACAAAACAATGAAAACACTTTGTTTTTTGCATTAGTTGGGCCTAATAATGATGCGCATATTTATATTTCATCCTTAATTGAAAAAGGGGTCAAACAATTTGTTGTAACCCACATTCCAGAATTATTGTCAGGCAAAGCTACTTTTTTTGTAGTCGAAAATACATTAGATGCTTTGCAAAAATTCGCAGCTCATCATCGAAGTCAATTTAACTTTCCAATTATTGGCTTGACCGGAAGTAACGGAAAAACTATTGTCAAGGAATGGTTGAACTTTCTTTTAAGTCCCGATTTCAATATCATTCGAAGTCCAAAAAGCTACAACTCACAAGTAGGAGGGCCATTATCCGTGATTTCAATCAACGACAGACACAATCTGGGAATTTTTGAAGCGGGAATTTCGAAAATGAACGAGATGGATAAATTAGAAGCCATCATCAAGCCAAACGTAGGAATTCTAACTAATATTGGTTCGGCACACGATGAAGGTTTTGAAAGTGTAGAGCAAAAAATCAAGGAAAAACTACAACTTTTCAAACATTCAAATCTAATCATTTATCAAAAAAATAAGAATATAGATTCTGTTTTATCTAGTTTCGGCGGAGAGGGCGGGGGTGAGGCTTTTACGTGGAGCTACAGCGACGAAACTGCTGATGTCTTTGTTGAAAAAAGGATAATTGATGACAAAGCGATACTGCAAATAAAGTATAAAAAAGTTAATTTCGAACTACAAATTCCTTTTCAGGATGAAGCTTCGATTGAAAATGCTATCAGTTGTTTGATGGTTTTATTAAGTTTTAAATACGATACCACTACGATTCAAAACCGTATGCAAGGTTTGTATCCTGTTGAGATGCGTTTAAAAATCAAAAACGGAATCAACAATACGACCCTTATCGATGATAGTTACAGTTCGGATTTTCAGTCGTTGAAAATAGCATTGGATTTTCTTGAAAGTCAAAAGCAATACAAAAACAAGACGGTAATACTTTCGGATATTTTTGAAAGCGGTTTGTCACACGAAGAGTTATATGCTAAAGTTTCCCAATTAATTACCTCCAATAAAATTCAAAGGGTTATTGGTATTGGCGAAACCATTTCGGAATTCAAACACCAATTTACGAACTGTGTGACTTTTAAAAATACGGCCGACTTTTTTCGCAATTTTGACAATTTGAATTTTAGTAATGAAACTATTTTGATAAAAGGAGCAAGACATTTTCAATTTGAAGAAATAGTGGCTGCTCTAGAGGAGAAAACACACGAAACAGTTCTCGAAATCAATCTCAACGCCATTAGCTACAATCTGAGTTTTTATAAATCAAAACTAAAATCTACTACCAAGATGATGGTTATGGTAAAAGCCTTTGGTTATGGAAATGGCGGTTTTGAAATTGCTAAATTACTCGAACATCACAAGGTGGATTATTTAGGTGTGGCTTTCGCCGATGAAGGCATTTCGTTGAAAAATGCTGGAATTATGTTGCCAATAATGGTTTTAAATCCAGAAACAACTAGTTTTTCATCTATAATCCAGCATAAATTAGAGCCCGAAATTTATAGTTTGAAGGGGTTGAATGCTTTTCTGAAAATTACCGAACAGAGAAAACTGAAACATTTCCCTATTCACATCAAACTCGATACAGGAATGCATCGTTTGGGTTTCGAAGAAAAAAATCTGGACGAATTAATTGTGACTTTAAAAGGAAACAAATTCGTTATTGTAAAAAGTATTTTGTCGCATATGGCCACAAGTGATAATTTAAAACATCAAGAATTTGCTCATTCTCAGATTGAATTGTTTGAAAAATTGTCCTCAAAATTGATGACTGAATTACAAATAAAAGCAGTTCGGCATTTATTGAATACCTCGGGAATCAGTAATTTTCCGCAAGCGCAATATGATATGGTGCGCCTTGGCATTGGACTTTACGGCGTTTCTAACGATGCGGACGAACAGAAATATTTAGAAAATGTGGGGACTTTAAAATCCATTATTTCCCAAATACGAACCATTCAAACTGGCGAAAGCGTGGGGTATGGGCGGCGTTTTGTTGCTGATAAACCAACAAAAATTGCCACAATCCCTATAGGCTATGCTGACGGAATTTCAAGACATTGGGGAAATGGCGTTGGTTTTGTAACCATTAACAATAAAAAAGCTTCGATTATAGGAAGTATTTGTATGGATATGTTGATGGTTGATTGTACCGAAGTCAATTGCAAAGAAGGGGATTCTGTAACGATTTTTGGCGAAAGCCCAACAGTTACTTTTATGGCAAACAAATTACAAACCATTCCTTATGAAATACTTACTAGTATTTCGCAAAGAGTAAAACGGGTTTTTTATCGGTAATAATTTAATTGGATTTTAATTTTTTATTATATTCGTAATCTATTAACCAATAAACTAAATAAATTATGTTAAAAGAATTTAAAAATTTTATTATGACTGGAAACGTTGTAGAGTTTGCAGTTGCAGTAATTATGGCCGGAGCAGTTGGTGCGGTTGTAACGGGATTTGTAAATGATATTGTTATGCCATTGGTAGGACAATTATCAGGTGGAATTGATTTTGCTGATATGAAATATGTGCTTTCGCCAGAAGTTGTTGCCAATGAAGGCGTTGC
>CAMDGJ010000013.1 GCA_945897545.1 Flavobacterium psychrophilum | reverse complement strand
CATTACACAAATACCACTGTTTTTTTGCACAAACTGCAACATTTGTTGGAAACGCGTGGAAGTATAATAATCCGAGTTTTGGTCGGCAACAAAATAGCCAACCATCTTGCCTTTTTTCATCACTAGTTTTTCGATTCCTACTTTGGTCGCAACCCATTTGATGCGAATGCTGTTCATCAAAGCCAAGGCTCGTGGCGGCATTGGACCAAAACGGTCGATGAGTTTATTTTGGAAAACGATTAATTCTTCTTCGTTTTTCACGTTGCCCAGTTCGTTGTACAAACTCAAACGTTCGGTAACGCTATTGATGTATTCATCAGAAAACAGCAACTCGAAATCGGTATCGATTTGCAAATCTTTAACGTATTCTTTTTCGACACCGCTATCTTCGTTTTCATACAAATCCTTGAATTCGTTTTCCTTCAATTCATCGATAGCTTCGTTCATAATTTTTTGATAAGTGTCAAAACCAATCTCGTTGATAAAACCAGATTGTTCGCCTCCCAATAAATCTCCAGCACCACGAATTTCCAAATCCTTCATCGCAATATTGAAACCGCTTCCCAATTCTGAGAATTGTTCCAAGGCCTGAATTCGTTTTCGAGCATCATCCGTCATCGCAGAATAGGGCGGACAAATAAAATAACAAAATGCTTTCTTATTGCTTCGACCTACACGACCCCGCATTTGATGCAAATCGGACAAGCCAAAATTATTGGCATTATTGATGAAAATAGTGTTCGCGTTGGGAACGTCTAATCCGCTTTCGATAATGGTGGTGGCCACCAAAACATCGAATTCGCCATTCATAAAAGCCAACATTAATTCCTCGAGTTTTTTGCCTTCCATTTGTCCGTGGCCAATTCCCACACGAGCATCGGGAACCAAACGCTGAATCATTCCTGCTACTTCCTTTATATTTTCGATTCGATTGTTAATAAAGAAAACCTGTCCGTTACGTTGAATTTCATACGAAATCGCGTCCCGAATGAGCTCTTCGCTAAAACCAACGACATTGGTTTCTATTGGATATCTGTTTGGTGGTGGAGTTGTAATTACAGATAAATCGCGTGCCGCCATCAACGAAAACTGCAAAGTTCTCGGGATTGGAGTTGCTGTTAATGTGAGCGTATCAATATTAGCTGCAATGGTTTTGAGTTTGTCTTTTACGTTGACACCAAATTTTTGTTCCTCATCTACAATCAGCAATCCGAGGTCTTTGAAAACCACATTTTTATTCACCAATTGATGTGTGCCGATGACGATGTCCAGTTTTCCTTCGGCTAATTGTTTGAGGGTTTCGGCTTTTTGTTTGGCGGTTCTAAAACGGTTTAAATAACCCACAGAAACTGGCATATCCTTCAACCTTTCGGTAAAAGTTCTAAAATGTTGGTACGCCAAAATCGTGGTTGGGACCAAAATCGCAACCTGTTTTGAATTGTCTACAGCCTTGAATGCAGCTCGAATCGCGACCTCAGTTTTACCAAAACCTACATCGCCACAAACGAGTCGATCCATCGGCCGGTCGCTTTCCATATCGGCTTTGACTTCAGCGGTTGATTTGGTTTGGTCAGGCGTATCTTCGTAAATAAAGGAACTTTCTAGTTCGTTTTGCAAATAACTGTCAGGCGCAAACTGAAATCCTTTTTCCAATTTTCTTTTGGCATACAATTGGATCAAATTAAACGCAATATGTTTGACTCTAGCCTTGGTTTTTTGCTTTAGCACCTTCCAAGCATTCGACCCGAGTTTGTAGATTTTTGGCGGTGTTCCGTCTTTTCCGGTATATTTAGAAATTTTGTACAACGAATGAATGCTCACATAAACAATATCATTATCAGCATAAACAAGCTTTATTGCCTCTTGGGTTTTGCCTTCGACTTGTATTTTTTGAAGCCCTCCAAATTTCCCAATTCCGTGATCAATATGAGTCACATAATCGCCCACAGTCAAGGTGGTTAATTCTTTTAAAGTGATATTTTGCTTTTTTGAACCGTTGCTCTTAATACTGAATTTATGATAACGTTCAAAGATTTGGTGATCAGTATAACAGGCGATTTGATTTTCCTCATCGATAAAACCTTGATAAATAGGTAAAACAATGGTGTTGTACTGTTTCCGAATATTCTCAGAATTGGCATCGTCCAAAGTTTCGAAGATATCGTGAAATCGCTTGGCCTGAGCTTCATTGGAACAAAATAAATAATTTTTGTACCCATTGAAATGATTGTCATTCAAATTATTCAACAACAAATCGAACTGTTTGTTGAACGAAGGTTGCGGTTTGATGTGAAAATCGAACGCTTTAGTTCCCTCCTTTGTCGGGATAACAAAAAAGGGCTTTGAACTTAATTCGACTATTGAAAATTCCAAGCTCTTCTTGATAAATTCGGCTTGATTCAAAAACAATTGACTTGGTGCAACGTGATTTACCGTAGCATTTAGATTGTCAAAAATCTCGGTGGCTTTTGCAAAAAGTTTATCTAATTTAGAGAAAAGCAAATCAGCATCTTGAATAAAAATAACTGTTTTAATGTTGATATATTCTAAGAAACTTTCGCGGTTTTCCTGAAAGAATTTATTCTCGACATTGGGAATTATAGTGATTTTATTCTTTTTTTCGATAGACAATTGGCTTTCTACATCAAAGCTCCGAATACTGTCAACTTCATTACCAAAAAACTCAATTCGGTATGGATTATCATTCGAAAAAGAAAACACATCGACGATTCCACCACGAACCGAAAATTCGCCTGGTTCCGTAATAAAATCTACCCTTTTGAATTCATATTCGAACAACACTTCGTTTATAAAATCGATAGAAACCTTGTCTCCAACAGAAACTTTCAAAGTGTTTTTGGCCAATTCTTTTCGGGTAACCACTTTTTCGAAAAGGGCTTCGGGATGTGTAACTATAATGGCTGGTTTCTTGCGAGAATTGATGCGGTTCAAAACTTCGGCGCGAAGCAGGACATTGGCATTATCCGTATCTTCAATATGATAGGGACGACGGTAGGAACCGGGATAAAAAAGCACATCCTGCTCTCCAATCATTTGCTCCAAATCGTTCAAATAGTAAGCGGCTTCTTCCTTGTCATTTAAGATAAGTAAAAACGGTTTCTCGGTTTTTTTGAAAAGGGATTGCACTACAAACGAAAGCGAAGAACCAATTAATCCATTAAGGTGAATTTTTTGCTCTGCTTGTTGCAAACTATCGACAATTTGCTTGACTTTAGATGAATTATCGTAGGTGTTATATAAGGCAGATTTACTCAACTCTAGGGGAATTTGGGTCTGTTTGTGGTTTGTTTGGAATGGCTCTGGTAGTATCTAACATTTTCAATAATTCTGATTCTCCTTCTTCGAGCGGAATTTTACTTTTTATAACAATTTTATCCATTTGGTTTTGCAAGGAAGCCAACTCTGTATTGATTTCAGGAATTAAGGCGATAACTTTTTGATCTGGAATATCTTTTAAATGGATGTATAAATCCAGCATTCTTATCTTAGTTATCAAAATGGCAATTCTAGCTTTTACTTGCGGTTTGTTAAATTCTGTTGGAATAAAATTATTCAACGCCATTACTTTCTTGGAGAGTTCTGCTGATTTTTTTTGGAAAGCACCTATGGTTTTCTTGGGTTTTTGGTCTAATTCTGCCAAAAATAAACGCCAATCATTCCAGTCTAATGTAGTAGATTTTGAAGTCTCATTGATAGGTTTAGCATTAAAAACCCAGCCTTTATTGATGTTATCAAAAATTAATTCTTTCTTTTTGGCGTCTTTTTCGGTTTCTGCAAGACGTTTTTCCGTATCGTTTTTACACGAATTTAGAAGAAAGACCAGTGAAAAGAAATAAGCTAATTTAAATTTCATTTTTAATTTCATTAAGATGCAAAGTTACGAAGTAAATTTACATTTACGAATCGGAACAATTAGAATAACAATCTATTATAATAAAGTCAAGTTCCTTGCATTTACAGAATGAAAATTATGAAAATAAATAAGATTATTACCATAGATATTCCAAAATTTAAGTGTTATATGGAAAATTATCCTATTTACGAAAACGTTATCTTTGTTTTTTTAAAATCACACGAATGAATCCTAAAATACTGATTATCGGTGCTTGCGGGCAAATTGGAACTGACTTAACTCAAAAACTTAGAGCAATTTACGGAACCGATAATGTTATTGCTTCGGATATTCGGAAATTGAATAACGCCGTTGTGAATTCGGGGACTTTTGAAGTCGTCAATGCACTCGATTTCAACCAAATTGAACATTTGGCAGAAGTGCATCAAATTACAGATATCTATTTAATGGCCGCTTTACTATCGGCAACAGCCGAAAAAAACCCTGCTTTTGCTTGGGACTTAAATATGAATTCCTTGTTTCATGTTTTGAATTTGGCGAAAGCCAAGAAAATAAAAAAAATATTCTGGCCATCGAGCATTGCAGTTTTTGGGTCAACAACTCCACGAGAAAACACGCCACAATATACCATTATGGAACCTTCAACGGTTTATGGAATCAGCAAGCAATCTGGCGAAAGATGGTGTGAATATTATTATTCTCATTTTGGGGTTGATGTACGAAGCGTGCGTTATCCGGGATTAATTAGCTGGTCAACGCCTCCGGGTGGCGGAACTACAGATTATGCGGTAGACATTTATCATAAAGCGTTGAGCGAAGGAAAATATGAGTGTTTTTTATCCTCAGAAACCAAAATGCCAATGATGTATATGGACGATGCCATTGATGCCACAATCCGAATTATGCAAGCTCCGGCAGAAAAAATTAAAATTCGATCCTCTTATAATCTCGCCGCAATAAGTTTCACGCCAACAGAAATTGCTGCCGAAATCAAGAAACATATTCCTGAATTTACCATTTCGTATCAACCAGATTTCCGTCAAGTAATTGCCAATAGTTGGCCAGCAAGTATTGACGACAGTAAAGCCAGAGAAGATTGGAACTGGCATCACGAATTTGATTTAGAGAGTATGACCGTGGATATGTTGGAAAATCTAGCGTGATTCACAGTAAAAAATAACCCATAATGGCATTATTACAATTATTTATCCAATGGAAGTTTAAAAAATAGCTGCTTTAATTTTTCTGCGAATGGCTGCTTTATAATCCTTGGGATAGGTTCTGTCACCCATAAAAACATCTGCCATTGCATTGGCCAAAAGCTGACCATATTTTTTAACAAAAATATTGCGCAATATTTTTTTCTCGTAGAAAAATTTAGATAAGATAACTCCCGTTTTTATTTCTGGTAAAATGCTGTTTTCTAGTTTTTTTTGATACAATTCTGATGCTCGAACCGAGTCGAGATTAGCTTCTATAATGGATTGTGCCGCTAAAACGCCACTTAATATTGCGTTTGAAATCCCTTCGGCTAAAATTGGATCGGCAAATCCTGCGGAATCACCAATTAAAAAAACATTGTTTTTAACAAAAGTATCGGTTCTAGGAGAAACAGGGATTACAAATCCGTGTGCTTCTTCGGTAATAATTTCTTTGATGCCTAAAAGCTGCAAATACTCAGCATAGTATTTTTTTAATTCTATTTTTTGTTTGGTTTTGACAAAGACACATACGCCAATTGACAGATGATTTTTTTTAGGAAAACACCAGCCGTAGCCATAAGGAATTACATCTACATCAAAACGAACATTTTGAGATAATCTTTCGAAATCGGCTAGTGGTACTTCGACTTCGTATTCTAAAGCTGGAATAACAGTTCGGGTTTCTTTCCAACCAGCCATTTTGGATACCGGACTTAAAGCTCCATCACCGGCTATAATAAATTTTGCTTTAATGTCGCCTTCAGAAGTATGAATCGTTTGTATATCTCCGAAACTAATGTCTAAAACTTTGTGGTTTTGTAGCAGCGTAACGCCATTTTCTTTTGCTTTTTCCACAATTAAATTATCAAAAGAATCCCTCATAATCATACTAACTATGGGTTGATCTCGATTTGTGGTAAATTTAAAAGGGGTATTTGCAAAATAAGTATCTACCTCGTAAAATTCTTTTTCTACTACAGATGAAACATCAAAAGGCATATTTTTTATTCCGCGAAAAACTAAACCACCACCACAAGTTTTGTATCTTGGTAAGGTTTCTTTTTCGATTATCACGGCAGAAATTCCATTTTTGGCTAATTCAAACGCTGCCGAAGCTCCTGCTGGACCGCTACCAATTATGGCTACATCAAATGATTTCATTTGTTTTTTCCCCCAAAACTAAATCATTAATTGCTAAAAACAAATTTTTCGTTACTATTTGATAGTTACTTGTTTAACTTTAGATCGTACGTATTATCATTCTGCTTCACATCGGCCATTAATTTGCTTGGGTCGATACTAATTTTTTTGATGGTTTTATCCGAATTGATCTCAAAGCTGTAAGTAGGATACCCCCAAGCCCAATCGCTTAAAACTGTTCTTTTTATAGATGTGTTTTGATTTTCTTTCTCGAAACTCATCATTCGCAACGGAACGTAAAAACTTTCTTTTGTACCATCAGTATATTCTAGCAAAACATCGATTGGCATTGGCATTAGACCAATTCTTTCTAAAGTGATTTTAGTAGAATCTCCGTCCTTTTTAACTTCTTTAACTCTATAATCTATAGTATTGACAGTTTTCGTCCAGTCGGTCAAATACCAATCTAAGTTGGCTCCTGAAACACGTTCGGCAGTCCTCATGATATCATTTGGAGTTGGATGTTTGAATTTGAAATCCTGATAGTATTTTTTTAAGGTTTTATGCACATTATTCTTCCCTATTAGATATTCTAATTGTGACAAAAAAATACTGCTTTTAGAGTAAGCAGAAACAGAATAAGGTTTATTCTCATTATACCGATCACTATGAGTGGTTTGTGGTTGTTCTTTGCCTGATTCGACTAATTTATAATACGCTTTATAGGAGGATTCAAAAGGGTTTTCCTTTTTCTCCTCGGCGATCTCGTTGATTACCAAATCTTCAATATAAGAAGTAAATCCCTCGTCCATCCATGGGTGTTTCGATTCGTTTGAAGCCAAAATTTGTTGAAACCAAGAATGCCCTAACTCGTGTATCGCAACTCCTAAAAGGCCTTCAAATGTACCTTCCCCAAGTATCAAAGTACACATCGCGTATTCCATTCCGCCGTCGCCGCCTTGAATAAACGAATATTGTTTATAAGGATAGTCACCAACGGTTTTGTTGTAAAAATCCATAACTTTTACCATCAATGGTTGCAAGGCTTTCCAATTGTTAATGATTTTAGGACTGTTTTTATACAGAAAATGCAAATCAACATTGTTAGGTCCTTTGACAATATCGTGAAAGTAATTTTTATCAGCAGCCCAAGCAAAGTCATGCACCATTGGAGCAATGAAATGCCAAGTCAAGGTTTTGGTGTTTTTTGGATAAACGACAGCGAAACCGTTGTCCTGATAGCCGTGACCTATTTCGTTTTGGTTTTGCAAATAACCTGAACTTCCCAAAACATACTCTTTGTCAACAGTAATTTTTACGTCAAAATCCCCCCAAACACCGTGAAATTCTCTACCAATATATGGATCCGCGTGCCAACCTTCAAAATCGAATTCAGCCATTTTTGGGTACCATTGCGCCATTGACAATTCGACCCCTTCAGCATTATTTCGGCCAGAGCGACGAATTTGAACTGGAACTTGGCCTTCAAAATCTAGGGTGAAAGTAGTTTTCGAATTCGGCAAGATAGGTTTTGCCAAAGTCACTTCGAGAATTGTGCCTACTGTTTTTGCATTGGCAATAACTCCCTCTTGCTTGAAATTTGAGATGTTCAAATAGCCAATTTCGTTTGGCTTCAACGTTTTTATTCTGCTTAGGTTTGTTATTTTCCCATCTACTTTAACGGACTCTACCATTCTTTTGTCTGGGTCTTTGATGCTTTGAAGTCTGGCGTCCATTTCGCTACCGGGCTGGAATGCATTGTTGAATAAATGGTAATACACCCGCTTTAGAGTATCAGGAGAATTATTGTTGTATACCAGTACTTGTTTGCCTTTGTATTGATAATTATTAACGTTCATCACCACCTCCATTTTATAGTCAGCCTGTTGTTGCCAATAGGTCGAACTTTGGGCAAAAAGAGTTCCGAAACTCAGTAAAAGAATAGAAAGCGAAAGGATTTTTTTCATAATAAATAAACTAAAAAACGGAAGGACTCTCGCCCTCCCATTTTATAATTAAAATTGAGTATTGTTATTTTGACATTTTTTCAGCCATTAACAATGCGTTATAAGCATTGACAATTTTTCCTGATTTAGACAAAGTAGTAAAGGAACGAACGTCTGTTGGTTTTCCGCCAACGATTACATCCGTCGTAATGGTTACTCCTGAATCCATCAAAATATGTTTCACTTGTTTGGCGGATAATTTTGGATAATACGAACGAATCAATGCGGCAACTCCCGCTACGTTTGGCGAAGCCATTGATGTTCCTTGTAATAATTTATAGGTATTGTTTGGTGTAGTTGCGTAAATTTGTACTCCAGGAGCAAACACGTCTACATTTAATTTTCCGTAATTTGAAAATCTTGCCACCACTTTATTTCCATAATCATAATTTAAGGCTCCTATTGTGATTACATTATCTGCAAATTCTGTTACTTTATCATCAGAATCGTTTGGGAAATTATTCGCCACGTCAATATCTTTAGCATCATTTCCTGCTGCATGTACAATTAAAACATCTTTCTTTTCGGCATATTTTATAGCGTCATAAACCCACTGCTTGTGTGGAGAAAAGCTTTTTCCAAAACTTCCGTTTATTACTTTTGCACCATTATCAACAGCATAACGAATTCCAAGAGCGATATCTTTGTCATACTCATCGCCATCTGGTACGGCGCGAACAGTAAGAATTTCTACATTATTGGCAATTCCGTCACCACCAATTTGATTGTTTCTTAGTTGTGCCACAATTCCTGCCACATGAGTACCGTGAAGAATTTGCTCTTTGTCTGGACCCATAACGTTATTATTTCCGTATTTGGTGTCTTTAAAGTCTTCTGCATTATCTCCTACAACTTTTCTATAGTTCGATTTAAGATTGTCTCCATTTAATACTATATTATAAGCTTCAAGTCTGTTTTGATTTGAGATCTTGTATTCTGACAAAGTAATTCCCATAGAATTCAATCGTTGCATCAAGGTTTTACTTTTGACTATTTCAGCATCTTGAGAATCGATAGCATTTACTTCTTGAACAGAGTAACCCGTTTTTCCAAGATATTTTACTAATGCTAAATCTGCATTTGTTACATCTAAAAATGTTTGCTCTAAACGAGATTTTCCGCTTTTGGCTATTGCAATATTTTTATCATTTGCAGCAAGTGCTTCTTGATATGTGGCATCGTCTACAAGGCTTTTGTTAGCAATAATTCTTTCGTATTCTACATTTTCTTTTGTGATATTACCAAGAAAATTCCATCCGTGAATATCATCAATATATCCGTTTTTGTCATCGTCAATTCCGTTGTCAGCGATTTCTTTTTTATTAGTCCAAATAACTGCTTTTAAATCTTCGTGTTCAATATCGACACCCGAATCTACTATCGCAACTATTACTTTTTTACCTTTTTTGTCTTGCAACAATTCTGCATAAGTCTTATCAACACTCATTCCGGGAATCGTATCATTTATGATATCTAAATGACTCCACCGATTCAATTCGGTTTTTTTAAGAGGCGCCTTTTTTTGGACATTTACTGGGGCTTGAATCATTAATGTAAGATTGTTCGAAGCATTTTTTGAGGCGCCACAACTGGCTAATACTATTACTACAACAGAAGATAATAGACTGGTTTTTAAATTAATCATTGTATTTTATGAATTTCGAATTTGGGGCAAAAATATAAGTTTAGGTACAACTCAAATATTAATTAACATTAATTAAAGATTTGGTTACTAGTAAAAATATCCTTCAAGCGAACACCTTTATCTGTATTTTCGACAGTGATGATTTCATTATGGGCGTCGTGCTCTAAGAATAAATAATAATTTTTCTCTGCTGCAGTATTCAAAAACTTTGCTTTTTCAGGCATTGTCAATAAAGGTCTTGTGTCATAACCCATTACATACGGTAAGGCTAAATGACCCGCAGTTGGAATTAAATCAGCCATAAAACAAATGGTTTTATCTTTGTATTGAAGGTGTGGAATCATCATTTTATCGGTGTGACCATTTACAAAGAAAATTCCAAAATCAAGCTCCGATTTTTCTACGAAATCGCCTTCTGCTAGTTGCACAAAGTTCAATTGCCCACTTTCTTGTATTGGCAAAATGTTTTCCGCAAGGAAAGATGCTTTTTCCCGCAGATTGGGTTTTGTTGCCCATTCCCAATGGTTTTCGTTGGTCCAATATTTAGCATTTTTAAATGCCACTTCGTATCCTGTTTTAGCTGCATTCCATTGCACACTTCCACCACAATGATCAAAATGAAGATGTGTCAAAAAAACATCAGTGATATCATCGCGATGAAAACCGTATTTCGCTAAGGATTTGTCTAAAGAATGTGTTCCCCAAAGCGAATAATACCCAAAAAACTTTTCAGATTGTTTATTCCCCATTCCGTTGTCAATCAAAATCAAGCGATTCGCGTCTTCAATCAGCAAACATCTGGCTGCCAGATCAATTAAATTGTTATCGTCTGCAGGATTGGTTTTGTTCCAAATTGTTTTTGGTACAACGCCAAACATTGCACCGCCATCAAGCTTAAAATTGCCAGTTTCGATAGAATAAAGTTTCATAGATTATTTTTATTTTCAATTGGAAACAAAGTTAGCGATTACATTTTCTTTAATTATAGAGCCAAATCAACTTTTTCTATCTTATTATAGTTATAAAAATGTTATGATGTTTGACTTCAAGCCTAAATTGTAATATCTTTGGCTTTTATTTAGAAAAATTATAAATAACGTTATGATACAAGTATCTGAATCTGCAAGTAAAAAAATTGTCGATATGATGAAGGACGATGGCTTCGATGCATCACAAGATTACGTTCGAGTAGGCGTGAAATCTGGTGGTTGCTCAGGGTTGTCATATGATTTGACTTTCGATAAACAAATCGGAGAAAACGACAAAGTTTTTGAAGACAATAATATAAAAATTGCCGTGGAGAAAAAATCGTTCCTCTATCTTGCCGGAACCATTTTAGAATTTTCTGGCGGATTAAACGGAAAAGGATTTGTTTTCAATAATCCAAACGCGACTAGAACTTGTGGATGTGGAGAATCGTTTTCACTTTAAAAATAACCCTGTCAGGGTTCTAAACCCTGACAGGGTTTAAACAATATAAATATGTCAAAATACACCGAAGACCATTTACGAGTTGAACTCGAAACTAAAGAATACGAGTACGGATTTTATACTGATATCGAATCAGATACTTTTCCTATTGGTCTGAACGAAGACATAGTTCGCGCCATATCTCACAGGAAAGAAGAGCCACAATGGATGACCGATTGGCGCATCGAAGCTTTTCGTGCGTGGCAAGAAATGATCGAGCCAGAATGGGCAAATGTGCATTACACCAAACCTGATTTTCAAGCCATTTCCTATTATTCTGCTCCAAAAGCTATAGATCCCAATAAAACATTAGACGATGTAGATCCTGAACTTTTAGAAATGTATAAAAAGTTAGGAATCTCTGTCGACGAACAAAAAATGATGAACAATGTCGCTATGGATATTGTAGTCGATTCAGTTTCAGTAGCAACAACGTTTAAGAAAACGTTGGGCGAAAAAGGAATTATCTTTATGAGTATTTCCGAAGCCATTAAGGAACATCCGGAATTAGTTCGAAAATACCTTGGCACGGTTATTCCACAAAAAGACAACTTTTATGCAGCATTAAATTCGGCCGTTTTCTCAGATGGAAGTTTTTGTTATATCCCAAAAGGCGTTCGTTGCCCAATGGAACTTTCTACTTATTTTAGAATCAATCAAGCCGGGACAGGACAATTCGAAAGAACATTGCTGATTGCAGATGAAGGTAGTTATGTGAGTTATTTGGAAGGTTGTACCGCACCAAGTCGTGACGAAAACCAACTGCACGCTGCTTGTGTTGAACTAATTGCTTTGGATGGTGCCGAAATAAAATATTCTACCGTACAAAACTGGTATCCAGGAAATAAGGAAGGAATAGGTGGAGTTTTCAATTTTGTAACCAAAAGAGGTTTGTGTGAGAAAAATGCCAAAATTTCTTGGACGCAAGTTGAAACCGGTTCTGCAATTACTTGGAAATATCCATCGGTTATTTTAAAAGGAGATCATTCCGTTGGCGAATTTTATTCGATTGCTGTAACCAATAATTTCCAACAAGCTGATACGGGAACCAAGATGATTCACCTTGGAAAAAACACAAAATCAACGATTATTTCCAAAGGGATTTCTGCTGGAAAATCACATAATAGTTACAGAGGATTGGTAAAAGTGGGGCCAAATGCAGATAATGCAAGGAACTTTTCGCAATGCGATTCCTTATTAATGGGAAATAATTGCAGTGCCAATACCTTTCCGTACATCGAAAGCAAGAATCCATCGGCCAAAATAGAACACGAAGCGACAACGAGTAAAATTGGTGAAGACCAAGTTTTTTATTGCAATCAACGTGGTATTCCAACCGAGAAAGCCATTGCCTTAATCGTAAACGGTTTCAGTAAAGATGTGTTGAATAAATTGCCAATGGAATTTGCTGTGGAAGCACAGAAACTGTTAGAAATCTCTTTAGAAGGTTCAGTGGGTTAATTTTTGTAAATTTGTTTTAAATTTAAAATTATGGTATTAATAATAAATAAAAATTCAAAGAAAGAGGAATTCGAAAAATTCTTAAAAAATCGACAAAATCGAGATATAAAAGGATTTGATGCTGAAAAATATTCTGGATCTATTCAGTCTTTTAAAAATTTGAATCCAAATAAAATTCAGGAAAGACTAAGAAATGAGTGGTAGTATTTTAATAGACACTAATATTTTTATATACTTAACTCAAGGAGATAAAAATGTTATTGAATATCTTCAAAACAAAGATGTAGGGATTTCGTTTATTTCAGAATTAGAGCTACTTTCTTTTAAAAATATTACAACCGATGAAGAATTTATTATTAAAGAGATTATAGATCAGTTGAAAATATTTAACTACAACGACTCTCTTAAACAGCAAATTATTTTTTTAAGAAAAAAATACAATCTTAAGCTTCCAGACAGCATTATTCTTGCAATTGCAAAATATTATGATATTCCTTTTTTAACTTCGGATAGAAAACTAAAAAAAATTGAGGAGGTCGATGTTATTATTTATGAATTATAAAATTTAAATCATAGTGTTTTATGGAACTCATTTTAAAAAACGTTAAGAAAAAAGATTTACCAGTATTGAAATCATTGGCAAAATCATTGGGTTTTGAAATTGAAAAAGAAGAGAAACCTTATAATCCGGAATTTGTAAAAGAAATTTTGGAGGCTGAGCAAAGCATTAAAGACGGGAAAGGAATGAAAATCAAATTAGAAGATTTGTGGAAGTAATTTATTCAGAAAAAGCGCAAAAAGACAGAGACTATTGGAAAAAATCTGGAAATAAAGTAATAATGAATAAAATATCTGCTCTAATCGAAGATATTCAACTTCATCCATTTGAAGGAATTGGAAAACCCGAACCTTTAAAATATCATTTGACTGGTCGCTGGTCCAGAAGAATAAATCAGGAACATAGAATTATATATAGAGTTACTGATGAAAACACAATTGAAATATTAGAAATTTTATCACTTAAAGGTCATTACGAATAAACAAAAAAATAAATGTTATCAATAAAAAATTTACACGCCTCCATCGGAGACAAAGAAATATTAAAAGGTATTAACCTTGAGGTAAAAGCAGGAGAAATCCACGCGATTATGGGGCCAAACGGCGCCGGAAAAAGCACGCTAGCTTCCATCATTGCAGGAAACGAAAACTAC
Source organism: Flavobacterium psychrophilum (assembly GCA_945897545.1). Classification (GTDB taxonomy): domain Bacteria; phylum Bacteroidota; class Bacteroidia; order Flavobacteriales; family Flavobacteriaceae; genus Flavobacterium; species Flavobacterium psychrophilum_L. The sequence goes on along the minus strand of CAMDGJ010000013.1, from coordinate 8,802 downwards.
GAAGTTACGGTCGGCGAAATCTCTTTAGACGGGGAAGACCTTTCTGAATTGGCTCCAGAAGAAAGAGCGCACAAAGGCGTTTTTCTTTCGTTCCAATATCCTGTTGAAATTCCCGGAGTTTCGGTAACGAACTTTATGAGAACGGCCATCAACGAAACTCGAAAAGCAAACAAATTAGAGGAAATGCCAGCTAACGAAATGCTGAAATTTATTCGCGAAAAATCGGAATTGTTAGAAATCGACCGCAAGTTTTTATCCCGTTCATTGAACGAAGGATTTTCAGGTGGAGAGAAAAAACGGAACGAGATTTTCCAAATGGCGATGTTGGAACCAAAATTGGCCATCCTTGATGAAACCGATTCTGGATTAGACATTGATGCTTTGCGTATTGTTGCCAACGGAGTTAACAAATTGAAAAGTGATAAAAATGCCATCGTGGTTATTACGCACTACCAAAGATTGTTAGATTATATAGTTCCTGATTTCGTTCACGTCCTTTACAACGGAAAAATTGTTAAAACGGGTGATGCTTCATTAGCTTTAGAGCTCGAAGAAAAAGGATACGACTGGATTAAGCAAGAACAAGAAGCGTAAAATTAGTTTGCAGTTTACAGTTTGCAGTTCCGATAGTTATCGGAAGCAATCATAACTTATAACTCATAACTTATAACTACCAAAAATGGAATTAAAAGAAAAATTACTATCGTCTTTTATGGTTTTTGAAGAGAAAATCGATGTTCATTCAGAACTACACGACCTTCGGACTTCAGCTATAAAAAACTTTGAAAATAAAGGTTTTCCGACCAAGAAAGAAGAATCTTGGAAATATACTTCGCTAAACGCCATCTTAAAAAATGACTTTAGCGTGTTTCCAAAAAGCGAAAACTCAATCGAGTTCAAGGATGTAAAAAAATATTTCATCCACGAAATCGACACATACAAGTTAGTCTTTATTGATGGTGTATTTAGTTCAAATTTGTCTTCCACGACACACGAAGAAATTGATGTTTGCTTGATGTCATCGGCATTGAACAAGCCAAAATATAAAATGGTTATTGATGCTTATTTTAACCAAATTGCCAGCAAGGACGAGAGTTTAACTTCTTTGAATACGGCTTTCGCCAATGAAGGAGCCTACATCAATATCCCGAAAAGTAAAGTTGTTCGAAAACCAATCGAGATTATGTATTTCTCGACAGGAAACGAAGCAGCACTTTTAGTACAACCTAGGAATCTGGTGATTGTTGGCGAAAATTCACACGTTCAAATCATCGAAAGACACCAAAGTTTGAACGAAACCCGAGCCAACGGCGAACGGAGCGAAGCTAATCCTGTTTTGACTAATTCAGTTACCGAGATTTTTGCCCAAAAACGAGCCATCGTCGATTACTATAAAATACAAAATGACAATCTCGAAGCCAATTTAATAGACAACACTTACGTTTCCCAAAAACAAGAAAGTCACGTTTCAGTTCAAACCTTTTCTTTTGGAGGAAATCTGACCAGAAACAATTTGAATTTCTATCATTTTGGAGAACGATTAACTAGTACACTCAACGGCATTACAATTATTGGCGACAAGCAACACGTGGATCATTACACTTTAGTACACCACGCTGCGCCAAATTGCGAAAGTTTTCAAGATTATAAAGGAATTTTTTCTGATAATGCTACGGGCGTTTTCAACGGGAAGATTTTTGTTGAAAAAGAAGCACAAAAAACCAACGCTTTCCAAAAAAGCAACAACATTTTGTTGGGAAACAAATCAACAATCAACGCAAAACCGCAATTAGAGATTTTTGCCGATGATGTAAAATGTTCCCACGGTTGTACAATTGGTCAGCTCGACGAAACGGCAATGTTTTATATGCAACAACGAGGAATTCCAAAGAAAGAAGCCAAAGCATTATTGATGTACGCATTCTCGAATGCGGTTATTGAAAACATCAAAATCCCAGAATTGAAACAACGAATTACTAAAATCATCGCGGATAAATTAGGGGTGAAAATTGGGTTCGATTTGTAGTTTTTAACTACAAAGTTCATTAAGTTTTACGCAAAGGGCACAAAGTTTATTTACTCAACTTTGTGCCCTTTGTGATTTTTACTTTGTGTTTAAGTTTACTTCTTCAAACTCCCCACAATCCCACTCAACAATCCATTAAAATCAAATTCGGGGTCTTCTTTCAAACCCATTCTTACAATCACTAAATCGTGACTTGGAAAAATGGCAACCATTTGTCCTTGATAACCGCTACAGTAAAACATATCTCTCGGGACATCAGGAAATTTTCCACCGGCATTGAGCCAAAAATGAGCGCCATAGTTACTACTAGAACTATTCGTAGGAGTTGCCACATATTTTGCCCAACTTTCGTCAAAAATTTGCTCGCCATTCCAATTGCCTTTGTGTAAATACAACAATCCAAATTTTGACCAGTCCCGCGCCGTTGCCCAAGCATACGACGAACCCACATAATTTCCCGCCATATCAGTTTCCACCACCATCGAGTTCATTCCAATTTTGTCAATCAAAGCAGAGTACCAAAAATCAAGATATTCTTGATGCGTCTTGAATTGTTTTCGTAAAATACCAGACAGTAAATTCGATGTTCCTGAAGAATAATTCCAACTGGTATTTGGTTTTCCCACCATTGCTTTGTCGATTTGCGTTTTTGTCATGTCCCCAGATAGGAAAAGCATTTTTGTTGCATCCGAAAGTTTGGAGTAATTTTCCGTCCATTCAAGTCCGCTGTTCATGTGTAATAAATCGTTAAGAGTAATTTTTGCCCGTTCATCGTTTGCCCATTCGGCGATTGGGGCGGGTTTATAAATATCTATTTTTCCTTGTTTTTGCAGGACTCCAAATAGCGTTGCTGTAATACTTTTGGTCATTGACCAACCCAATATTTTGGAATTTTTATTGAAACCTGTCGCATATTGCTCAGCGATGATTTTGTCTTTATAAATCACTACAACAGCTCGCGTTCTTTTGTTATCTTCTCCTTTTTTGTCAAAAGCATTAGCTACAGCTATTTTCAATTTGGCATAATCTACATTGGCAAAAATAGTATCCTTGCCATTCGGCAGGCAGGCTTTTGGCTCCTTATTTCCATACGGAAAAGGCAAATCATTCGCAAGTTTTGTTCTTTTCGGAACTAAATATGGTTTCGAAACATCAAAATTATCATTGATTAAAGTCGCACCCAAACCTTCACGGTAAATCGCTTTTCTTTCTTTAAACCCAAAAACCGCAGCGGTTGCGAATTTTCCGCTTTTGTTAATTTTGTTATTTGCTAAGAATATGACAGAAACAGCATTGTCGCCATTCTCAATTGTTTCTTGAGGACGATTGTCAATAAAGTGTCCAGAGGTGACACTTTTTGCTGAAAACCCAGAAATTAAATCTAGAGGATAATTCGTGTAACCGTAATAAACTAAAAGCAGCAGTGCTGCTGGAGCAAAAATTTTGAGTGTCTTTTTCATACCGAACAAAAATTGGGGTTTTTAACTGCGCAATTTAATGAAAAATAGTCCTGAAATAACATAGATAAAACAGGTTAAAATCTTTACTAACCAACAGATTTTATGGCCTTTTTTGTTAAAAAAACATTCCGAAGAATTAACAACTGTTTGGTGAAAATCCCCCTAAGTTTTACTACTTTTGTATTTAGAATTTTTCTAAATAACAATATGCTAGATATAAATAAAGTTAGAGCCGATTTTCCGATACTTTCTAGAACTGTAAACGGAAAACCGTTAGTATATTTCGACAATGGAGCCACTTCACAAAAACCACAAATTGTGATTGATGCGATTTCCAAATATTACCAAGAAATCAACGCCAACATTCATCGTGGCGTACATACCTTAAGCCAATTAGCCACCGACGCTTATGAAATTTCCCGCGGTAAAATTCAACATCATATCAATGCAAAATTTGCCCACGAAGTGATTTTTACTTCGGGAACGACACACGGTATTAATGCCATTGCCAATGGTTTTGCATTCTTTTTAAAAGCAGGTGATGAAGTGTTAGTTTCGGCATTGGAACACCACAGCAATATTGTGCCTTGGCAAATGTTGTGCGAAAAAACGGGAGCGGTTTTGAAAGTGATTCCAATGAATGAAAACGGCGAATTGATACTAGCTGAATTCGATAAATTATTGTCGGATAAAACTAAAATCGTAGCTGTAATTCACATTTCAAACGCATTGGGAACTGTGAATCCCGTAAAATATATAACTGACAAAGCCCACGAATTTGGCGCAGCGGTTTTAATTGACGGAGCACAAGCCGTTCCGCATTTGAAACCTGATGTTCAAGCTTTGGATTGTGATTTTTATGTTTTTTCAGGACATAAAATTTGTGGACCGACAGGTGTCGGAATTTTATATGGAAAAGAAACTTGGTTGAATAAATTACCGCCGTATCAAGGAGGTGGCGAAATGATTAAGGAAGTGACTTTTGCTAAAACTACTTATGCTGAATTACCCCATAAATTTGAAGCAGGAACACCTGATGTCGCTGGCGGAATTGTTTTAGGAACAGCGGTTGATTATATGAATTCAATTGGTTTTGACAACATTCAAAAACAGGAATTAGAATTGCTGGAATATGCCACGAAACGCCTTTTAGAAATCGACGGTTTAAAAATTTATGGCACAGCCAAGGAAAAAACTTCGGTAATTTCGTTTAATATTGGCGAAATTCACCCTTATGATATTGGAACGATTGTTGACAAATTAGGAATCGCTGTTCGAACGGGACATCACTGTGCTCAGCCGATTATGGATTTTTTCAAAATCCCAGGAACGATTCGTGCTTCGTTTGCGTTTTACAATACTAAAGAAGAAATTGACGTTATGGTAGAAGCTTTGAAAAAAGCACAAATGATGTTATCTTAAAATTAAAGTGAAATGAAACTATTTACACTAATTTTTTTAAGTTTGTTTCTAAGCAAAAGTTGCGAAAGTCAAACCAAAAATGACTTGAAAACCGCTATTTTAGAATATACTGCCAATACGAGAGGTTTTTATCAAAAGATAACAATTCAAGATCAACTGGTTTCTATTTTGAAAGATAGAAGTGGTAATGATAAGTCAGTCGATATTAAGATTTCAGATAAAGATTGGAAGGAATTAGTTGGCTGTTTCGAGACCATAAATTTAGATAGTTTAGAAACTTTGAAAGCACCCACAGAAAAACGTTTTCACGATGGTGCTGCCATTGCCAATTTAGAAGTTATGTACAAAGACAAATCATACAAAACCAATTCTTTTGATCACGGTTATCCGCCCGATGCCATCAAAAAAATAGTTGATAAAATAAATTCATTCGCTAAAAAAGAATAATGAACATTAAAGAAATACAAGACGAAATCATAGACGAGTTTTCGATGTTTGACGACTGGATGCAACGCTATGAATACATTATAGATTTAGGAAAAAAGCTTCCATTAATCAAAGAAGAATTCAAAACAGATGACAATATCATCAAAGGCTGTCAGTCTCAAGTTTGGCTTAAAGGAGAAGAAAATCAGGAGAATATTATCTTCACCGCTGATAGCGATGCGATTCTAACCAAGGGAATTATCGCCATATTGATTCGGGTTTTTTCGAACCAAAAATCTTCGGATATTTTGAATGCTGATATGGACTTCATAGATGAAATTGGTTTAAAAGAACATTTATCGCCAACTCGAGCCAATGGTTTAGTTTCGATGATAAAAAACATAAAAATGTACGCATTAGCATTTGATGCAAAAAAATGATTTAACATATAAGTCATATAAGTTTTATTTAAAATAGACTAAGAAAAAAGAGGTGATATAAGTAATTTTTAAAATATGGTCGTAACAAGAAGTTCTCTAAAAGATTTGGTTTATCAAGTAAATGGAGCAGCTATTGAAGTTCATAAAAATATTGGGGCAGGTCTCTTGGAAAATGTTTATTACCAATGTCTTAAAAAAGAATTAGAATTAAGAAAAATAAATTTTTCGTCTGAACTTCAAATTCCATTAAACTACAAAGGATATGAGTTAGAATCAAAGCTTAGATGCGATTTATTGATAGAAAATTCTCTTGTGGTGGAACTAAAATCGGTAACCGAAATAAATCCTATTTTTGATGCACAATTACTAACCTATATGAATTTATTAAAAGTACCAATCGGTTTATTAATTAATTTTAATGTTAAAAACATTTATTATGAAGGTCAAAAAACTATGGTCAATGAATATTATCGAATGCTGGAAGATTAAAAAAAATTAAACATATAAGTGAATAAGTAGATTGGCAAAAGCTTAAATGACCTTAAATTTACTTTCAAAATAATAAATAAACCTGATATGACTTATATGGTTTAAAAAACAAAAATTATGGAACAAGAAATTGACACAAACACATTAGGAATAGAAATCGTAGCAAAGTTAAAAACCATCTATGACCCAGAGATTCCAGTAGATATTTACGAATTAGGATTAATATATGATGTAATGGTCAGCACCGATTATGAGGTGAAAATCCTAATGACACTAACATCTCCTAACTGTCCTGTTGCAGAGAGTTTACCAAGAGAAGTGGAAGAAAAAGTAAAATCGATAGAGCACGTAAAAGATGCCGAAGTAGAAATCACTTTCGATCCGCCTTGGAGCAAGGATTTAATGAGCGAAGAAGCAAAGTTAGAATTAGGAATGCTCTAGATTTAAGATTGATGATTAACGATTTTTGATTTCAGATTTAAAAAATGGAAGAAATTGTAAATAAAGTGGCCAACAGCTCCTTGGAAGTTTTCGATCTTGAAGATTACTATCCGAATGGAGTTCGGGTACAAGTTGATATTTCGCATTGGCTGCTTGAAGGTTTTTTACTGAAAGAAAAAGACTTTAGAGAACATCTAAAAAATCACGATTGGTCACAATACAAAGACCAATATGTAGCTATTCATTGCAGTACTGATGCTATTGTTCCAGCTTGGTCCTCTATTTTAGTAGCGATTCAATTGGCTCCTTTTGCCAAGAAAATTATCAACGGAACTATTGAAGATTTGGACTCCTCCTTGTTCGAGGAAGTCCTTTCTAAAATAGATTTTTCAGTTTACGCCAACAAAGCCTTAATTATAAAAGGCTGTTCAAAAAAACCCGTGCCTATGCGCGCTTATATATTGACCGCACAGTATTTACAACCTTTTGCCAAAAGTATAATGTATGGCGAAGCTTGTTCGGCGGTACCTTTATTTAAAGCGGTAAAAAAATAAACCCGTGATTTACATTAAGTTAGTCTTTTTTTAAATTTATGAAGAGTTTTATTATATTTGTTATTCTAACTCAAAAACTCAACAATGAAAAAAGTTCTACTTTGCGTTGCTTTTTTAGCTTCGACAGCATGTATTCAAGCTCAATCAACTGAGAAAGATTTAATCAAAAAATCAGAAGAAGCGGTTAAAGTAATCTCCGACACGACTGCAAACGGTTGGTCAAAAAAAGGGACACTTACCCTTTTGTTTAATCAATCCACCTTTAACAACTGGCTTGCAGGAGGCGAAAGTAGCCTTGCAGGAACCCTAGGATTCAATTACGAATTTCATTATAAAAATGATAATACCACTTGGGACAACCGAATTCTCGCCAACTACGGTCTGCTGCAAACCAAAAATGCTGATTTCGAAAAGAAAACAGATGACCGTTTTGAATACAATAGTATTTACGGAAAAAAAGCTTTTGAAAATTGGTATTATTCTTTGATATTAAATTTCAGAACTCAATTTACAACTGGTTATATTTATGGCAAAGATGTCAATGGCGCCGAAATAAGAACAGAAAACACCAGTTTTTTCTCTCCTGCTTATCTTACTTTTGGACCGGGTCTTTACTGGAAGAAAAACGATAATCTAAAATTAAATTTTGCCCCATTAACCTCAAAAATAACTTTTGTAGATAGCGATTACACTTCATTTCCAGGGTATGTTGACGGAAGTTATTTTGGTGTAGATACCAATAAAAATATGCGTTATGAACTTGGTTTTTATGCTTCTGCCTATTACAAATTTAATTTAATGAAAAACGTTAACGTAGAAAATTTATTAAATTTATATTCTAATTATTTAGACAAACCAGGAAATATAGATCTCGATTATCAAATCAATATTGTGATGACAATCAATAAAACCTTGTCAGCAAATTTAACCTATCAAACCATTTATGACGACAATGCCTATCAAGGATTTCAAACCAGACAAGTCTTTGGTTTAGGTGTGAATTACGGATTCTAGAATCTATATTTTAAATGAAAATCCCTTTTGAAATAAAACTTCAAAAGGGATTTTTTTTATTCTTCTTTCTCCACAGCATCCTTATAATCAGGATACAAAAACTTATTGTACGGAAAACGCGTGATGTGAATTTGTCTCACGGCTTCGTATACGCGTTCTCTAAATTCTTCGAAATTTTCTTTTTCCGTTGCCGAAATAAACAAGGCGTTTTCTTCACCTACACGATGCATCCAAGTGGTTTTCCATTCTTCGAGTGTAAAATGTCTTGGCGTTTTTTCGGTCATTAAATCATCTTCATCAATAGTCAAATGTTGGTATGCATCTATTTTGTTGAAAACCATAATCACAGGTTTGTTGCTCGCTTTTATTTCTAATAAAGTTTGGTTTACCGATGCAATATGATCTTCGAATTCTGGATGCGAAATATCGACAACATGCAATAATAAATCTGCTTCGCGAACCTCATCGAGCGTACTTTTGAAAGAATCCACCAATTGTGTTGGCAGTTTTCGAATAAATCCTACGGTATC
>CAMDGJ010000012.1 GCA_945897545.1 Flavobacterium psychrophilum | reverse complement strand
GACAATTCGCCTTTTAGGCTCGGATAAAAGATTTACGTCCCAATAACTATCGGGGTTAAATATAAATTTAAAGCGATCAAAAATACAATTTATTTTAAGACTTTCTTCATACAAACACTACTTTCAACACCTATGTATTGCCCATAATTCTCAGTTATTTCAAACCCATATTTTTTATATAAAGCAATGGCATTTTCTAGTTTGAATGATGTTTCTAGAATGCAAGAAGTATGGTTTAATTCTCTTGCCCAAAGTTCTAATTCGGATAAAATTTTTAATGCAACACCTTTTCCACGATGTTCAACAAGCACGAACATTCGCTTAATTTCGGCTACTCGAGTGTCTGATTTTTTAAAAGCACCACAACCTACTGCAACATCATTTTGATAACAAATAATTACATTGTCAATATATATTTGATTGTATTGAGCGAAAAAATTCTTTTCATCCCCATCAATATCAATAAGATATTCATCAAAAAGTGCGGTTAATTTTTGGAAATCTTGGTGATGGGAAGCTGTTCTAAGTAACGCTAACATAATTTATTTATTAACGCAAAACAGCCATCATTATGACAGCTGCTTTTATTATTATTTTATGGTTTTTTAAGACCCACACATTTCGCAATCATCAGGTCCTGCATTTTTAGCTAATTCGATCATTGCTTTGTATTCTTCAGCTGAAATTGCAGTGTTTTCAACTTCTACTTCAACGGCCATTTGTTGCGCAGCTTCAATAGGCTCTACTTTTTTGTCGTTGTTGAGGGTGAATTTTATTGCATCTACCGCCGCTTTGGTTCTTAAATAGTACATTCCGGTTTTCAATCCAGATTGCCAAGCATAAAAGTGCATGGAGGTTAGTTTGGAATAATTCGCATTTTGCATAAACAAGTTCAACGATTGCGATTGATCTACAAAATAACCACGATGACGTGACATATCGATGATGTCTTTCATCGACATTTCCCAAACCGTTTTGTACAATTCTTTCAAGTCTTGCGGAATATTTAAATCTTGAACAGAACCATTGTTTCGCATCAATTCTTGTTTCAAGGTTTCGTTCCAAAGTCCGCGTTCTACCAAGTCATTCAGCAAATGCTTGTTTACCACAATAAATTCGCCCGAAAGTACTCGTCTGGTATAAATATTAGAAGTGTAGGGTTCAAACGCTTCGTTGTTCCCCAAAATCTGCGAAGTCGAAGCAGTTGGCATTGGCGCTACCAATAACGAGTTTCTTACGCCGTGTTGTATCACTTCTTTTCTCAAGGATGCCCAATCCCAACGTCCTGAAAGTTCTTCGTCTTTCATTCCCCAAAGGTTGTGTTGGAATTCTCCCTCTGAAATTGGCGATCCTTTGAAAGAAGAATAAGGCCCTTCTTCTTTTGCCAATTCCATTGAAGCGGTTACGGCTGCAAAATATAAAGTTTCGAAAATTTCTTGATTTAATTTCTTTGCTTCATCGCTTGTAAAAGGCAAACGCAACATAATGAAAGCATCTGCAAGACCTTGCACTCCAAGACCTACAGGACGATGACGTAAGTTAGAATTTTCGGCTTCTTTTACTGGATAGTAATTTCTGTCAATAACTTTGTTTAAGTTTCTGGTCACTCGTTTGGTAACGGAAAACAGCAATTCGTGATTAAACACTTTGTTTTCCACAAACATTGGCAATGAAAGTGAAGCCAAATTACAAACTGCTATTTCATCCTTCGAAGTAAATTCCATAATCTCGGTACACAAATTCGATGAACGAATGGTTCCTAGATTTTTCTGGTTTGATTTTCTATTGGCTGCGTCTTTATATAACATATAAGGCGTTCCAGTTTCGATTTGCGATTCCAGTATTTTCTCCCACAATTCATGTGCCTTTATGGTTTTTCTTCCTTTACCAGCTTTTTCGTAATCGGTGTACATTTTTTCAAATTCCTCGCCGTAAACGTCATACAAACCAGGACATTCATTAGGACACATTAATGTCCAAAGACCGTCTTCTTGTACTCGTTTCATAAACAAATCCGAAGTCCACATTGCAAAAAATAAATCTCTAGCGCGCATTTCTTCTTTTCCGGTATTTTTTTTCAAATCCAAAAAGTCGAAAATATCAGCGTGCCAAGTTTCGATGTAAATCGCAAAACTTCCTTTACGTTTTCCACCACCTTGATCTACATAACGTGCCGTATCGTTGAACACTCTCAACATTGGCACAATTCCGTTCGATGTCCCGTTGGTCCCACGAATATAAGATCCTGTAGCACGAACATTATGAATAGAAAGTCCAACTCCACCAGCAGATTGAGATATTTTGGCGGTTTGCTTCAAGGTATCATAAATTCCGTCGATGCTATCGTCCTGCATTGCTAAAAGAAAGCAAGATGACATTTGTGCTTTTGGAGTTCCAGCGTTAAACAAAGTTGGAGTGGCGTGTGTAAAGAATTTTTTGGACATCAAGTCGTAAGTTTCTATCACTGACTTCAAATCACCCAAGTGAATTCCAACAGAAACACGCATCAACATGTGTTGCGGACGTTCTACTATTTTTCCGTTTATTTTCAACAAATAGGAACGTTCCAATGTTTTGAAACCAAAATAATCGTAGTTGAAATCTCTATTGTATATGATGTGCGAATCCAAAAATTCGGCGTTTTCCATAATTACTTTATGCACTTCTTCGGACAGTAAAGGTGCTTCTTGCCCATTTCTCGGATTGATGTAATGATACATTTCGTTCATTGTTTCCGAGAAAGATTTTTTGGTATTGGAATGTAAGTTCGAAATAGCAATTCTGGCAGCCAATTGTGCATAATCTGGATGCGCAATCGTCATTGAAGCTGCGGTTTCGGCAGCAAGATTATCTAATTCTGATGTTGAAACTCCGTCGTAAAGTCCTTCTATTACTCGCATCGCCACTTTCACGGCATCAACTAAATCATTTAAACCATAGCATAGTTTTTTAATTCTATCTGTGATTTTGTCGAACATTACTGGCTCTTTGTGGCCATCTCTTTTTACTACGTACATAATCTTGTCTGTTTTTTAAAATAGAAAATCCCTTTCCTATTTTGGTGAATTTGTATTACTATTTTGGGAAGCTAATCCCGGTATTAATTTGTGTTTTTTGCCACGAAGACACAAAGGCTCAAAGTTCTTTTGGCTTTGGTATTCGTAGTAAGATTTTCGTTTACAATTAAATCTAGAATCTTACTTAAATTTTCTTGGTGGCTTAGCGTCTTAGTGGCAAATTAATTAAAAATCTGCGTCGAAAGTAATTTTTTGCGCTTCAACATCAGTATTCATTACTCCTGCTTTTTGGTATTCGGCAACTTTCTTTTCAAAGAAATTAGTTTTTCCTTGCAAGGATATCATGTCCATAAAATCAAAAGGATTTGCTGTGTTGTATTCTCTTTCGCAACCTAATTCTACTAATAATCTGTCAGTTACAAATTCTAAATATTGTGTCATCAATCCCGAATTCATTCCAATCAAACTAACTGGAAGCGACTCGGTAATGAATTCTCTTTCAATAGTTAAAGCATCAACAATAATTTCTCTAATTCGTTTTTTCGACACTTTGTTTACCAAATGGTGGTTATGCAAATGCACTGCAAAATCACAATGAACGCCTTCGTCACGAGAAATCAATTCGTTAGAAAAGGTTAATCCTGGCATCAATCCACGTTTTTTCAACCAATAAATAGAACAAAATGCGCCTGAAAAGAAAATCCCTTCAACGGCTGCAAATGCGATTAATCTTTCTGCAAACGAATCTGATTCTATCCATTTCAAAGCCCAGTCTGCTTTTTTCTTTATAGCAGGAAAAACTTCTAATGCATTGAATAATTCATCTTTTTCGACCTCATCTTTTACGTAAGTGTCAATCAAAAGCGAATACGTTTCGCTATGAATATTCTCCATCATAATCTGGAAACCATAAAAGAATTTAGCTTCGGCGTATTGTACTTCATTTACGAAATTTTCAGCTAGATTCTCGTTAACAATTCCATCAGACGCAGCAAAAAAAGCAAGAATATGTTTTACAAAATACTTTTCGTCATCGCTTAATTTGTTATTCCAATCATTTAGATCTTGCGATAAATCTATTTCTTCAGCAGTCCAGAAACTGGCTTCCATTTTTTTATACCATTCCCATATATCTTGGTGCTTGATAGGAAAAATTACGAAGCGATTTTTGTTTTCTTGTAAGATTGGTTCGACTTTTGACATTGCTATTTTGTTTTTTTGAGATTTTAACGAATTATGATGCTTTCTGCTGATTACAAAGATTATAAATTCTTGCGGTTATTAAAAGCCAAACTTATTCACAATCGGCAAGAGTTTTTAACAATAGTGAGGGATTCTACTATTTTTATTGTAAATATCAATTCGCTGAAAATCAATATTTTAAAAAATTAAAAACACGGCAAAGCACTGTAAAATATGGGATTTAAAAAAAGACGAAAACTGCAAAAATTCAATTTTAAAAAAATTATTTTTTCATTTCTTGAGCAACTTTCTCGAGTTCTAAATACCAATCTTCGCCAAATCTTCGAATGAGTGCTTCTTTGACAAATTTGTATACTGGAACTTCTAGTTCCTTGCCTAAAGAACAGGCATCGTCGCAAATTTCCCATTTATCATAATTGACAGCGGCAAATTCCGTGAAATCTTTTACGCGAATAGGATACAAATGACAGGAAACAGGTTTTTTCCAGTCAATTACTCCTTGATTATAGGCTTGCTCGATTCCGCAAAGTGCCGTTTTGCCATCATAAATGACATAAGCGCAATCCTTATTGTCAATTAAAGGGCTTTCGAGATCGCCATCTGTACCTTTGGTCCAAGTGCCTTGAGCTTCGATGGCTGCAATGCCTTCCTTACGAAGAAAGGGTTTTATTTTTGGATATATGTCTTCCAAAATTTTGGTTTCTTCTTCACTCAATGGTGCTCCAGCATCGCCACCAACGCAACATGCGCCTTTGCAAGCTGATAGATTACAAACAAATTCTCTTTCAAGAATATCTTCTGATACGATGGTTTTTCCTAGTTGAAACATGCTGCAAAGATACCTTGCAATTCTGAATTTTGACTATTAAATTTCGAGTTTGTTAGATTAAAAATACGTATAACCGCTTTCTTTTCATGCGTAGATCATATTTGTTTTTTTTAAGGAATAAGGAATTACTTTGCCAGTTCGCATACGCTCGGGTCGCATATCTTCACTAGTGTTCGCGACCGAATTTAAAGTCATGCTCATTTCATTGGATTAAAATACCCAGCAACAATAACCTTGCTTGGTTCTCTTTCGCAAAAAATAACCATAAGTAGAACGTTAACCACAAGGAATAGAGTACTTTTGCACCATAAATTTAGAAACAATGGAATTGGATTTTAAAGAAATAATAACTGTTGGCATGGTGCTTTTTGCAGTAATTGATATTGTGGGAACCATTCCTATTATCGTAGATTTAAGAACAAAACACGGCCACATTGAATCAGAGAAAGCTTCATTAGTAGCAGGCTTTATTATGATAATTTTTCTTTTTATTGGAGAGGAATTTTTAAATCTGATTGGCATTGATGTACATTCATTTGCAGTTGCGGGATCATTTGTATTATTCTTTTTGGCTTTAGAAATGATCTTAGGGATTCGCATTTATCGTGATGAAGAGTCTAGTTCCGCTTCAATTGTTCCTATTGCTTTTCCTTTAATTGCTGGCGCTGGAACAATGACTACTTTGCTATCGCTGCGCTCCCAGTTTCACACTATAAATATTGTAATAGCTATTGTTTTGAATATTATCGTAGTTTATATGGTTTTGAAATCGTCCTCTAAAATTGAAAAAATGTTGGGGAAAAACGGTTTAGGAGTAATACGAAAGACTTTTGGCGTGGTACTTTTGGCAATTGCTGTTAAATTATTCGCCGCTAATGTTAAAGGTTTGTTTGTGTAAAATATATTTTTATAAATTTACCCATTCATTTTACAAACATATATTTATGAAATGAGCATAACCCTAAATTTGGTCGTAAACACCAATGAGGATATGCGACCCGAGCGTAAGCGAACAGGCAAAGCAATTCCATATTTCTCTAAAAAAACAAATTTTATCTACATATGAAAATCTTTACTAATATATTGATAGTTTTGGCACTTGGGCTAATTATATTCAATATCAGTCTACTTGATTTCAAACATCCTTTCGAAGGGAACAGCATCATTGCTTTTATAGGAATTGCTGCTTCAATTTGTGCTGTATTAATACTTTTGATATTTAGAATGTCAAAGAGTATTGAAGAAAAAATGAACGATAAGTTCTAATGTTTGATGTTTTAATTATTGGTGGTGGCGTTTCTGGTATATCCTGCGCTCTTGTTCTGGGTTCAGCAAAAAACAAATCCTTTGTTGCGGAGAAAAAAATTGGCGTAATTGCCCATCAAAAAACTTCCTCCCTTCAAGAAGCCTTACTTAATAATGTCTACGGAATTGCTTCTGGTACATTAGGCTCTACTTTATTATCTGAAAGCATTCAACATCTATCAGAATCGTACCCTCATATTGATCAAATCCCGAATGAAAAAGTGCTGAAAATCGAGAGAGAATCAACAGAATTCACAATTACTACTAACAAGAATACTTATAAATCTAAGATTGTAGTTGTGGGAATTGGTGCCGCCAATACTTTTGCCATCGAAGGCTTAATGGAATATGTAGAACAAAACCAAAAAACACTTCCCGAAAAACAAAGAATTCAACTTAAAAACACCGATCACAAAGTAACCGAAGGCATTTATGTGACAGGAACTCTTGCTGGCTGGAGAAGCCAAGTGGCGATTGCAGCAGGAAGTGGAGCTGCCGTTGCAACAGATATTCTTAGTTTATGGAATGACGGAAATCAAACACAAGTGCACGATAGTATTAAGAAGTAAATGAGTTTCGAATTATTGAAATATCTTCTTAATCATCGCATCTTCTTTCAACAAAATTTCATAAAATTTGTTTTCGTCGTATAACTGTCGTGCAAATTCAGCCGCCAGATAACGTTTGACCAAGTACTTATTGTTATCCAATTTGATTTCCATTCCGTTCTTGGAAAGAAATTTTTGGAAAGCATTGAAATACAAATCAGTCCCATCAATTTTGGATTTAAATTGTTCGAAAGTCAATCCTTTAAATACGTTTCTGTCACGATCCAATTGTTCAAAAATAAATTGACCCAGAATGCCGGATTGCAATAAATAAGCGTTGTGTTCTTTACCCTTCTCTATTTCAAGTGGAACAAAAACATCTGGAACAATGCCACCGCCACCGTAAACAATTTTACCTTTTGGGGTTTTGAATTTTGGCGTTTTTGGCGTTTTTATACTGTCTTTATAATACAATTCTCCGTTTTCGAAACGCGATTCTGATTCTTTAAGGTAATCTTCGGTGCCTTTTGTATAGGGTTTTTGTATCGAACGTCCCGTTGGAGTATAGTATCTGGAAACGGTTAATCGCACTGCCGAGCCATCAGAAAAATCCATTTCACGCTGTACTAATCCTTTACCAAAAGAACGGCGACCAACAACGGTTCCCCTATCGTTATCCTGAATTGCTCCCGCCAAAATTTCACTTGCCGAGGCACTGTTTTCATCTATTAATATAAAAAGTCTTCCGTTCTCGAAACTTCCCTTTTTAGTAGCGAATGTTTTATCGGTGGTTCCGTTTTTGTCTTTTGTAAACACAATTAATTGCTGGTCTTTCAATAATTCGTCAGCAATAGCAATTGCTGGATCCATATATCCACCACCGTTATCTCGAAGATCAATTACAAGTGATTTAGCACCTTCTCGCTTCAATTTGTCTAATCCTTTTTTGAACTCGTCATAAGTGGTTTCTGCAAAACGATTTATTTTTATATAGCCCATTGTTGGATTCAAAAGCAGAGCGGCATCCACACTTTTTATAGGAATAACGCCTCGTTTGATTTTAATTGTAATTTTTTTGTTTTCGGATTTTCTATAAACAGTAACCACAATTTCAGACCCTTCTTTGCCTTTTAACTTTGAAAATAGGCTGTCATTCGGTAATTTTCGACCAAATAATTTGGTTTTATCAGCATAAAGAATTCGATCCCCTGCATTTATTCCTGCCTTTTCTGAAGGACCATTTTCGACAGTTTTTATTATTGCAACCGAATCTTTATACATATAAAAATTAACCCCAATTCCCACGAAATCACCGCGCATACTTTCAGCTATTTCGTTTTGTTCACTTGGGGGAATGTATACGGAATGTGGGTCGAGTTGGCCTAGTACATTATCAATTGTCAGATTTATTATAGAATCAGAATTTATATTATCAACATATTCGTTGTCAATAAAATCAAGGAGTTTGTTGAGTTTATTTTTTGACTGATTCTTGACAAAGAAATAATTTTGATTTGGAAAATTAAGCATTCCACCTAGAAGAATTCCTATCGCTAGAACTGCAAAAAAAAGTATTGGAAGGTATTTAGAATTTATTTTCATTTATCCTAAAACTTCAATTTGTTCCACTGTTACTCCAGCTTTTACGAGAAAATCAATTCCTGAAGTATCTTTATATCCTAGTTGATAAACTACTCTTTTTATCCCTGATTGATGAATTAATTTACTGCATTCTTTACAAGGCGAAAGTGTGATGTAAAGCGTCGCTCCTTCGCAAGTCTGCGTAGATTTTGCTACTTTTAAAATGGCGTTTGCTTCTGCGTGAAGCACATACCAATTAGTCAAACCTTCCTTGTCTTCGCAGCAATTTTCAAAACCAGAAGGCGTTCCATTATAACCATCAGAAATAATCATTTTATCACGAACGATTATCGCACCCACTTGCTTGCGTTTGCAATAAGATAAAAGGCTCCATTCTTTGGCGATTCGCAGATAAGCTTTGTCGTATTTATTTAATTTTTCCTTTTCCATTTTATATTTATCTATTCCAAATATTGCTTGAGAGGATCATTGGCAAAACAACTCCAATTACAAATGCCGACATTACTAATGTCCAATCTCTTTTTGAAAATCGGAAGAAAGTCTGTACAATATACGAAAGAATCAACACTATAAAAATAACAATTATTTGTGCCGTTTCAATTCCAAGAGAATACTCTAACAAGGGCAATAATTTTGACTGTGGCGAACCTCCAACTATAGTCTTTAAATATCCTGCAAAACTCAGTCCATGGATAATCCCAAAAAACAAAGTAACAAAACCAATAATGCTGATTCTATCTTGTTTTGAAGATTTTCCAGCAGTAAAAAGATTGAAAAAAGCTATGATTAGAATAGTTATCGGAATTAAAAATTCAACCAAATTGACTTTAATAAAAACCACGCCGAAAACCGTCGACATCAATGATAAAGTATGACCAACTGTAAAAATGCTAATCAAAAGCAACAATCTTCTCCAATCCTTAAAGGCATAAGGAACAGTTAATGCAATTAAAAACAAGATGTGATCATAGGCTGACAGGTTAAGAATATGCCTCAAGCCTTTTTCGAAATAAATCCAAAGTTCTGATATCATAAATAGTTTTAAATATTAGGGGTTGTCAAAATTACAATTTATTTTGAAAATAGTTTGAAACGACAGCCTTAAATCCGTTTCTTGTCTCCATTATTTTATTAAAACGAATGAAAAATGAAAAAATTATTGCCTTTTTACAGCCGCTAAAATAGAATTTTTATTAACTTTATAAGACCATTTAAAAATCAAAAATATGTCAATAGCAGAATTATTTGATAATGAGTTTAAAAGAAGAATGAAAGGTCGCTTTTCAGCCGTTGTTCGTGTACTGTTTGCTGACGGAAAATTTGATCCAGATGAAAAAAAGTTTATGGATAAGCTCGCCGTTAAACTAGAAATATCGGATGAAGAATATAAGGAAATTCTAGACAACCCATTGAAATATGAGCTTAATCCGCCCTATCTACACGAAGAAAGATTGGAGAGTTTGTATAATATTGCTAGAGTAGTTCGCCACGATCACCATTTGGGCGACAAACAAGAATCTTTGTTGAGAAAATTTGCCATAGGATTAGGATTTACAACAAGTAATGTAGATTACATTGTAAATAAAGCGCTTACTATAATCGATAAAAAAGCAGATTTAGAGGCTTTTACTTCTGAGATGCAAAAATATGAATAGATAAAAAAACTCCTTAGTAGGAGCTTTCTTTTCGTGATTCCGTTTTAGTATTTGCTTAATTTAGCTAATCGCATAAAATCTTCTGCTTTTTCAACCATATTTTGGCTACCGCAAAAGAACGGCGCTCTTTCGTGTAATTCTGTGGGTTGAATTTCCATTATTCTTGAAAAACCGTCCGATGCTTTTCCTCCGGCTTGTTCTACAATAAAAGCCATTGGATTACATTCATAAAGCAATCGCAATTTCCCTTTTGGTGCTTTTGTACTAGTAGGATACAAATAAATCCCCCCTTTTATCATATTCCTGTGAATATCCGAAACTAAACTTCCAATATAACGAGAAGTATAAGGCCTTTCCTCCTCTTCAAGCTGGCAATATTTAATATAATCCTTTACACCTTGAGGAAAATGAACATAATTCCCTTCGTTAATGGAATAAATATTTCCATCTTTCGGAAATTGCATATTGGGATGCGAAAGGTAAAATGTGCCAATAGCTGGATTCAAGGTAAACCCGTTAACACCGTGTCCTGTTGTATATACTAACATCGTCGATGTACCATAAATTACATAACCAGCGGCAACTTGATTGATTCCAGGTTGCAAGAAATCTTCAATCGTTACTGGAGTTCCTATCGGTGTTATTCGCCTAAAAACTGAAAATATGGTTCCAACAGATACGTTTACATCTATATTTGACGATCCATCTAGGGGATCCATCAAAACGACATATTTATTGTTGTGGCAATTATCACTTCCCTCGACTGTAATAAAATCATCATTTTCTTCAGAAGCAATTCCGCAAACAATTTCACGATTTATCAGGGTTTGAATAAAAACTTCATTGGCATAAACATCGAGTTTCTGTTGCTCTTCGCCTTGAACATTCTCATTGCCTGCAGCGCCAATAATATCAACTAAACCCGCTTTATTTACTTCATAATTAACCACCTTGGCGGCTAATCGAATCGAATTGATGATTCTTGATAATTCACCTGACGAATATTGAAAGGCATTTTGGTTTTCGATAATAAATTCTCCTAATGTCTTATTGCGTTCTTCCATTTCGAAATCGTTGTAGTTGGTTTGAAGTCACAAATATCGTCTTTTTTGTGAAAATGATATAATTTTATTTAGTTCGATTATCAGAATTGTATATTTGCTTTATAATTGATTAAATTTTTGTGTATAAATCTATTTTTATACCAAAATTTATTAAAATAGAAATTATGAATATCAGAAAAGGTAGGCCAGAAGATATGGAAGCGGTTTTAGGACTTATTAAGGAATTAGCTGATTTTGAGAAAGAGCCGGATGCGGTTTTAGTAACAGTAGAAGATTTAATTCGCGATGGTTTTGGACCAATGCCATTATTTCACGTTTTTGTTGCCGAAGTAGAGTCGGACCCGAGTCCCGCCCAAAAGCGGGACGAACAGGCGAAGCAAATTGTTGGAATTGCTTTGTATTATTACCGTTATTCCACTTGGAAGGGGAAAATAATTCATCTAGAAGATTTAGTCGTTAAAGAAAAAATGCGAGGAACAGGATTGGGGTATGCTTTATATTCTGAAGTTATTAAACAAGGAAAAAAAGATAAAGTTCGGAGAATTGACTGGCACGTTCTTGACTGGAACACATCAGCAATTGATTTTTATGAAAAATCTGGTGCTAAAGTACTAAAAGATTGGTCCGTGACACAAATGGACGAAGAAGGAATAAACTATTTTGTTGACAATAGATTAAAGTAAAATCCTCGCTCCTTCCGATAACTATCGGAACTTTACAAAGGAGAGGGAGAAGAAACTGGAAAAAAAATAGATGGTCACACTCAAAGAATAATTACAAAAAAAAGAAACAATAAACACATAAATAAATCGCTTTCAGCTTTCAGGTATAAATCTGAAATCTGAAATCTGAAATCTGACTTTAAAATGAGAGTATTCAAATTTGGTGGCGCTTCTGTGAAAGATGCCGCAGGAATTAAAAACGTGTACAGCGTTTTGCAAACAGCCGGTTACGAAGATGTATTATTAGTAGTTTCAGCAATGGGGAAAACTACAAACGCTCTTGAAGTAGTACTAAAAAATTATTTTGACAAATCACCAGAATTACAATCATCTGTTCAAGAAGTAAAAAAATACCACAATGAAATCCTGTTGGATTTATTTGAAGACGATAAGAACCTCGTTTTTGCAGCTGTAAACGTGCAGTTTTCTGATTTAGAATATTTTTTAAACCATAACAAATCGCCAAATTATAATTTTGTTTACGACCAAATCGTGAGTTATGGTGAGTTGATTTCGACAACCATTTTGAGTCATTTTGTGAGCTTTATGGGCATCAAAACGCAATGGCTTGATGTTAGAAATTTCATAAAAACCGATTCAAATTATAGAGACGCAGAAGTAGACTGGGAGTTGACGCAGAAAAACATAGCCAAAAACGTAAAACGAAAAATAGTAAACATTACCCAAGGATTTCTAGGTTCAGACGAAAATAATTTTACCACGACACTCGGCCGCGAAGGTTCTGATTATACGGCTGCAATTTTTGCGTATTGCTTGAATGCCGAAAGTGTTACCATCTGGAAAGATGTTCCCGGAGTGATGAATGCCGATCCCCGTTACTTCGAAAACGCTAGTTTGTTGAACCAAATTTCTTATCGCGAAGCCATCGAATTAGCATTTTATGGCGCGACAGTTATTCACCCAAAAACGTTACAACCCCTACAAAAAAAGGAAATTCCCTTGTATGTAAAATCATTTATAAATCCATTGTTGCCCGGAACAAGTGTAGCTAAAGGTGCTGACCTTGAACCCTATTTGCCTTGTTATATTGTAAAAAGAAATCAATTGTTAATTTCGCTTTCGTCTATAGATTTCTCTTTTATAATGGAAGAAAACATCAGCGAAATTTTTGCTTTGTTTCACCGATTTAAACTAAAAGTAAACTTAATCCAGAATTCTGCCATTAGCTTTTCGGTTTGTGTAGAAGACAAATTTGACAACTTCAAGGATTTGAACGCGATTTTGTCCAAAAAATTCAAAGTTGATTTTACAGAAAATGTCACTTTGTACACCATTCGCCATTTCGACGAAAAAGCAGCACAACTAGTTGAAGAAAATAAAACCGTTATTTTAAAACAAGTAAGTCGCGAAACAATGCAGATTGTGACGAAGGAAAATTGATTTAGAAATTGTATTTGTAAAGTTTCGACTATCCTCAATTATTTTCTAGAATACACTACTTTTGACGTATAGACGTTATACTCTTTATGTTGAAAAAAGTCCTGCTTTTTTTGGTACTATTATTTTTTTCTTGGCTCGAAGCCCAAGAAACTAATTCATTATACAAAACTGCCAAAATTGCCGTCAGTTTTGACACCATTCATTTAGAAAAGGTCAGTATTAATTCGAGTTTTTTTAAATTGCTTGACGCCAATGGCAAACCTATCGACTCTACTTTATACAAGATAAATTTCGAAAAAGCGATATTACTTTTAAGCGAAAAAAATCTTCAATATTCAGATTCCATAACGATTAAATACTTAAAATTCCCTGACCTTATAACCAAAGAATATAGTATTTATGATGCTAGCCGAGTTGTTGTTAACGAAGCCTCATCAGAAAGTCTATATCAAATTGAATCTAATCCACTGAAGAAAAATACACCATTTGAAGGACTAAATACTTCAGGAAGTATTACACGGGGCGTCACCATTGGCAACAATCAAAATACGGTTTTAAACTCGAATCTGGATTTACAAATTACGGGAAAACTATCCGAAAAAGTGAGTTTGCGTGCTTCGCTTCAAGACAGTAATATTCCGCTACAAGATGGAGGATATTCTCAAAAATTAGATCAGTTTGACAATATTTTTATGGAGCTTTTTAGCGACAAATGGAATATTCGAGCCGGAGATGTTTTCCTTGAAAACCGTAAAACCCAATTTCTGAATTTCAACAAAAAAGCCCAAGGAATAGCCGCTAATTTTGACTTTGGAACAGAAGAAAACAAAACGAATATATTTGCGTCGGCAGCAATAGTTAGAGGACAATATGCAAGAAGTGATTTTATAGGTCAGGAAGGTAACCAAGGCCCTTATAAATTAATAGGTCAGAATGGCGAATTGTATGTGTTAGTAATTTCGGGCTCTGAGCGAATTTTTGTGAATGGAATCCTATTGAAACGAGGAGAAAACAACGATTATACTATTGATTATAATGCTGGCGAAATTCTGTTTACTCCGCTTTTTACGATTACTTCCGAAATGAGGATTGCAATAGAATATCAATATTCGAATCAAAATTTTACTCGACTAGTCACTTATGCTGGCGCAACTCACGAAAACAAAAAATGGAGTTTTGGCGGTTATTTGTACTCCGAAAATGATTTGAAGGATCAACCCTTACAACAAAGTCTTTCAACGGATCAAGCTCAAATATTAGCCAATGCTGGCGACAATAGAAATTTAATGGTTGCAGCTTCGGCATTTTTAGACACTTATTCTGAGAATAAAATTTTGTATAAAAAAACAGTAGTCAACGCTGTTGAAATATTCGAATATTCGAATAATCCTCAGGACGTTTTATATAATGTACGGTTCACTCAAGTTACACCCAATAATGGAAATTACATTCTGAGAAACAGTGCTGCTATAGGTAGAATTTATGAATATATTCAACAATTAAACGGAATTCCACAAGGAAATTACGAACCTATAATTCAATTAATTGCGCCGATAAAAATTCAAGCGGCCACTTTTTTAGGAAAATACAAACCCACACAAAAAACTGCCGTTGATTTTGAAATTGGTTTGAGCAACAACGATAAAAATTTATTTTCATCCATAGACGACTCCAATAATCAAGGTTTAGCGACAAAAATAAATGCCCGACAACGCTTGTATTCTAAGAAATGGAATGTTGATGCGTTTGCTAATTATCAGTATGTAGCTAAAACTTTCAGCTCCGTAGAACGCTTGTATAATATTGAATTTGACAGAGATTGGAATCTAGAAACGACTACTATTGGCAATCAAAGTTATTTGGTTTCTGGATTAAATTTGGTTTTACCAGAAAAGGGAAATTTGGTTTACCAATATGAAAAATTAGATTTTTCGGATAGTTTTTCAGGCAATCGTCATATCGTGAATGCTTTATTTAATTTGCAGGATTGGACCATTCAAAGCAGGGGAAGTTTTCTGAAAAGTGATGCTACAAGTTCAACATCAAAATTTCTGAGAAACAAATCTCAAGTTAAATATAATTTCAAGAAAAACTGGGTTGGAACAAGTTTAAGATTAGAAGACAATCAAGAAAGAAACAAAGTGACCAACCAATTTTCGGCTTTAAGCCAAAGGTTTTTAGAATATGGTTTTTTTGCTGGAAGAGGTGACAGCACAAAAGTTTTTGTAGAATTGGGTTATTTTAACAGAACAAACGACAGCTTACAAAACGGAACTATTCAACGTGTAAATAACTCTCAAACCTTTGCCTTGAGGTCAAAATTAATTCAAACCAAAAAAAGTGATTTATCATTGTTTGCAAACTATAGGGTTTTAAATTTTTTGGATGCATCCAAAAAAAATGAACCTTCGCTAAATTCGAGAATGATATACAACGACCGTTTTTTTAATCAATTAATCCAATCAACAACCGTATTTGAAACTAATTCTGGCTCAATACCACAACAAGAATTCACCTACCTTGAAGTTCCTGTTGGGCAAGGAGTTTATACCTGGAACGACTACAACAGCAATGGAATTCAGGAACTAGAAGAATTTGAAGTCGCCCCTTTTGTAGATCAGGCGAAGTATATTAGAATTTATTTACCCAACCGGATTTATGTCAAAACACATCAGAATAAGTTCTCTCAATCTATTATTTTGAATCCCAATCAATGGCAAAACACGACTGGATTCAAAAAAATGCTTTCCTATTTTTACAACCAAACCTCTTACCTCATCGATAGAAAAATAGAAAATAAAGGCGATAATTTTGACTTGAATCCATTTAGCAAATCGGAAGAAAATATACTTGGATTAAACTCAAGTTTCAGGAACAGTTTATTCTACAATCGAGGTAAGCAAAACCATTCCATTACCTATACATATATCTTAAATGAGACTGTAAATCTACTTTCCGTTGGTTCACAAGAAGCTAAAAATAGTGCTAATCAACTACAATATAACCATTTGTATCGCAAAAGTTGGTTGTTCGGAATGTTTGCTAAAACTATTAATACAGCTATAGTATCAGAAAATTTTCCTGACAGGAATTTTAATATCAAAGGCTATCAATTAGCACCAAAAATCAGTTATTTATTTACGAAGAGCACTAGTTGGGATTTGTTTTATGAATTGCAAAAAAAGGAAAATCAAATCGGAAACCTGGAAACACTGCTACAAAACAGGTTTGGAACTTCATTCACTTATGCAGGTCAGAATAAATTGACGATGAACGGTGAAATATCTTTTTATCAAAATAAGTATGTAGGAAATGAATTTTCCTCAGTTGGATTTCAAATGCTAGAAGGATTGCAAACAGGACAAAACTTGACTTGGCGATTCCTAGTACAAAAAAACCTGACTAAATTTTTAGATATAAACTTAAATTATCAGGGCAGAAAAAGTGAGACTAGCCAAACCATTCATACGGGTAGTATTGAATTGAGGGCCTATTTCTAAAATATTTTAATAATAATTAATTTGTATTAATTAATTTACTAGTTTTAATGTTACATCGTTAAATTCAATACATTATGAAAAAATTAATTTTATTATGTTTACTTTTCACTATCTCCGGAACTTTTTATGCGCAAGATACACAGTCGAAAAAGGCGCCTGCTAAAAAAGAAACAACCAAAAAGAAATCAGGTTACGATTACAACAAAGAGACGCCTGCAAAATCAACAAAAAAAGAAACCCCTTCAAAAACTACTAAAAAAGAAAAAACTACTAAAAAAGAAAAAACTGCTAAAAAAGAAACAACCAAAAAGAAATCAGGCTATAATTACGACAAAGATGTATCTGTAAAATCAGCAAAAAAAGAAGCCTCTTCTAAGTCCGCTTCAGTAAAAGAAACCGCTAAAAAAGAAACTAGCAAATCTAAATCTAGCTACGATTCAAATAAAAAAACGAATACAACAGAAGCAAAAAAAATTGATGCAAAAATAAAAGACAAAAAGTACACGACAGGCAACACAAAAAAGAAAGCGACCTACGTAGAGTCTAATGAAAAAGCTCCAAAAAAACCAGACAGAGTTACAGGAGAATACAATGGCAAGAAAGTATATACCGGTTCTAGAGGAGGTAAATATTACATTAATAAAAACGGAAATAAAACGTACATTCAAGACTAAAAATTTTTTTGATGAATGAATTAAACTGTCCAAAAAAATTATTTTTTTACAGTTTTTTTTTACAAGGATTTAATAGTTTGTTAATATTAAATACATATTCTCAACGTGGTGATTATGTAACTTTCGAAATAAAAAATGAATATTAATTCAACTAGTAAAACTATTTTAATTGCGCCCCTTAATTGGGGGTTGGGTCACGCTACACGTTGTATTCCCATTATAAAAGCCTTGCAAGAAAATAATTTTATTCCAATTATAGCTTCAGATGGCAGTGCGCTGGAGTTATTGCGAAAAGAATTTCCTTATTTGCAAACGCTCCAATTGCCTTCCTACCAAATTGAGTATGCCAAGAATGGCAAAAATTTTAAATGGAAACTATTGCAGAATTGTCCTAAAATGATTGAAGCCGTTTTAGAAGAAAAGAAAACAATCAAGAAATGGATAAAGAAATACGACATCGATGGTATTATTTCGGACAATAGATTGGGAGTTTTTAGTCAAAAAGTTCCTTCGATATTTATAACCCATCAATTGAATGTAATGACTGGAAGCACTACCTGGATTACCAGCAAACTCCACCAACATATCATTAAAAAATATATGGAATGTTGGGTGCCAGACGCTGAAGAAACTCCAAATTTATCTGGTAATTTAGGTCATATAAAAAAGGCTAGTTTCAAGATAAAATACATTGGCCCTTTGAGCCGAATGAATAAAAAGGAAACTCCAAAAATCTATGATTTGATGGTTATTCTGTCTGGGCCAGAACCTCAACGAGGATTATTGGAAGAAAAATTAAAAAAAGAAATGCTGCGTTATGATGGAAAGGTTGTTTTTGTAAAAGGGATTATTGAAAAAGACCAAAAAAAGGAACAAATAGAAAATGTTACTTATTTCAACTTTATGAATAGTCGCCAACTCGAACAAACATTCAACGAAAGC
Organism: Flavobacterium psychrophilum; assembly: GCA_945897545.1. Taxonomy (GTDB): domain Bacteria; phylum Bacteroidota; class Bacteroidia; order Flavobacteriales; family Flavobacteriaceae; genus Flavobacterium; species Flavobacterium psychrophilum_L. Next base: position 4,578 of record CAMDGJ010000012.1, on the reverse strand, counting down.
GAAATGGTACTATGTCGTTCCGGATACACAACTATTATGGACTTATCTAACCTAGGAAAAAAAGCATTTTTCATCCCAACTCCTGGACAATATGAACAAGAATATCTAGCCGAAAAACTTAAAAAAGAAGGATTGGTTCCTTATACTAAACAAGATGATTTCAGGATTGAGAATCTAATAGAAATTCAAAATTACAAAGGAGTTCCTCAATTTGATTCGGCCTTTGAGTGGAAGGAATTATTCGAAGTATTTGAAAAAAAACTCAAAAAATTAGTTTCTGAAACAACTTTTTGCGGATAGGATTTCGTCCTTAACTTGCTATCTAGTCTTTGATATAGATACTCTTAAAATAAAAAAAAGGAATTGTTTTAAGTTGTCCGTTTCGATTAATATTTTGTTCTAAAGGCGATAAGGAAAATATTATAAATTGTTTACTTGCAATATAGAAAACCTCTTTTATCGGTGAAATTTAAAAATTATTACTATCAAGAAGAAATGTTTGATTTAGCCTTTGTCATACTAAAAGAAAATTCTGAACCAATGCCAAATTCACTCTCAACATAAATTTTTTCTTCATGGGCTTCAATAATATGTTTAACAATGGCGAGCCCCAAACCAGAACCTCCTTCTGAACGAGCACCACTTTTATCAACACGATAAAAACGTTCGAAGAGTCGTGGAATATTTTGTTTTTCTATTCCTTCTCCATTATCACTTATTTGAATAAGGACCTTTCCCTTGGTTAATTTAATCACGTTAACTACGGTTAAACCGCCTTCTTTCCCATATTTTATTGAATTTACAATCAAATTTTCGAGTACTTGCTGGATTTTGTCTTTGTCTCCATCAACTAAAATGGGTTGGATAACATTATCACCAAATACTAGCTTTATATTCTTTTTATCGGCCTTCATTTCTAATAAATCAAAAACGTTTTGAATCAATTCTACAATATTAAACTCTGACAATTCAAGATTCAAATCACCTACCTCAAGTTTAGTAATCATATCTAAATCTTCGATGATATAAATTAATCGTTCCACTCCTTTTTCAGCTCGTTTCAAGTATTTTTTTCGAACATTTTTATCGTCCATTGCACCATCGAGAAGTGTCGAGATATAACCTTGAACAGTAAACAAGGGGGTTTTTAGTTCGTGGGACACATTACCAAGGAATTCTCTTCGGTATTCTTCTCGAACTTTTAGCATTTCGATTTCCAGTTTTTTGTCGGTAGCAAACTTTTTAACTTCCCTAGTTAAGGCCTCCATATCGGTTGTTATGGGCTGGCTGAAAAAAGTACTAGATTCTAATAAAGAGATATCGTCGTAGATTTTTTTCACCCTTCGGTAAATAAAACGTCCAACACGATATTGAATCATAAGGAATGAAAAGAAATATGAAATGAAAATGAAAATAAATCCAAACAACATCAAACTCTTGAAGGGAGTTTTGAAAATCGCTTTTGCTAGTACCATACCTAAAAGAGTGGCAAAAATACTAACATACAAAGCTGATACAACAGCAAAATTATAGGTTTTTTTAAAACTTATTTTCATTTTCTTTGAAGTGGAAGTGTTGGACAAATTTAACACATTAATTACACTTCGAATTTATAACCAACACCTTTTATTGTTTTAAACAAATCTTCGCCTATTTTTTCGCGGAGTTTTCTGATGTGAACATCGATAGTCCTTCCCCCTACAACAACTTCATTACCCCATACTCGGTCCAAAATTTCATCCCGTTTGAATACTTTTCCAGGCTTTGAAGCCAATAAATAAAACAATTCAAATTCTTTTCGAGGCAATGCAATTACCACATCGTCTTTAATAATTTTGTATTCTTCGCGGTTGATTTCGATTCCACCCACATTTAGTGTTTCGCTGTTTTTTTCTTGTTCTTTCAAACGACGCAATAATGCTTTTACCTTACTTACCAATAATTTAGGCTTTATGGGCTTAGTAATATAATCATCAGCGCCTGCATCATAACCCGCAACTTGCGAGTAATCTTCACTTCTGGCAGTTAAAAAAGTAATGATTACATTATGTAATTCAGGAATTTTTCGAATCATTTCACAAGCTTCCATTCCGTCCATTTCTGGCATCATTACGTCCATGATAATAAGATCTGGTACTTCTTTTTTAGCTTTCAAAACAGCTTCTTTCCCGTTTGAAGCAGTGATAACTTGATATCCTTCTTGAGTTAGATTATATCCAACTATTTCTAAAATATCCGGCTCATCATCAACTAATAAAATCTTTGTATTTCGTTTTTTCATAGCAAAATTAAACTACTTCTAAGTTTACGGACGTAAATATAGAACAAACCCGTCCTTAGTGTTAATAAAAATATAATAAGTTAACGATTTGGTAATACGCTTCAAACAAATTAACAGTGCAAATATAACAAATTCGGACTAGTGTCAATACAATTTTTTTTAGTCAAAACATCTCAAATTAGATAAATTAAGACAACAATTCGCAATTATTTATTTCTCTAATGAAGGTATTTTCTGTTAATTTTATTATAAAAAACCATCTGCAACGCAATTTTATTTATTATGGTATACAATTTGAAATGTTTTTTTATATCTTTACAATTCCAAATCGAAATGATGGCTAAAAATTACTTTTATATTACTCTCTTATTGAGTTTTTTCTTCACTCTGAGCGTCTCTGCTCAAGAAGCAAGACAGCAATCCAAAATTCAAGAAACCACTGTTATTGAAGGATTAAACTTGTACCCTAATCCCGTGAGCAATGGTAAAGTATACATCAGTTCGAAAAATGATGTAGATAAAGAAGTGATCATTTTTGATGTATTGGGTAAAAAAGCACTTCAAACCACGATTAGTACAAAAGAACTAAACATTTCTAATCTCTCGCCAGGTGTTTACATCATCAAGATAAACGAAGGCGATGCCACTGCAACTAGAAAACTTATAGTTAAATAGTTAAATTAGCGACAAATCCATTAATTTAATGATTTTTTTACATTGATTTTTTTTTTAGAGCAAATCACTTATTATATTTGTATTCAATTTAAAAATCAAATTATGAAAAAAATTTACACTTTATCTTTTATTTTATTGGCTTCTTTGTCTTTTGGTCAAGCCTTTACTGCCACTTATGATTTTGCAGGAGTCACAACTACATCTGGATTAACAGATCCTTCAACAGTTCCTACTGCTCCAGGAATTACTTTTGGTCAATTTTCTGCCATAATTAGCGCAACATCTACAGCTCAAACTGGATCAACTGGCGTGGGACGTTTTTCGTATACAAACCAACCAGTAGGTGCAACAAATAGTATCAACACGTATACTACTTTAACTGGGGCTCTTGACCCGCTTATTTATTTTGAAGTTTGTGTTACGCCATTAGCTGGTACTACTTTCGATTTAACTCAAATTACATTTACTTCACAAAAATCTGGAACTGGTATAAGAACATATGCAGTTAGATCTAGTGTCGATGGTTATAGTACTAATTTACCCGCTTCTATCAATCCCGCAAATACTGAATTATCTGTTCAAACTGGTAATATTTTTTATAGAAATTTAGACGGATCAAATTCTGCTCAAATCGGAAGTACAATCACATTAGGCACTGATTTTACAGAGATCACAAGTAAAGTAACTTTTAGATTTTACGGTTGGAATTCTGAAGCCTCAACAGGTTCATTTAGCATTGATAATGTAGCAATCTCAGGATCGACAACTGCAACTAATTTATCAGTAAAACAAAACTCAATAGCCGGTTTAAACCTGTACCCTAATCCCGTGAGCAATGGTAAAGTATACATCAGTTCGAAAAATGATGTAGATAAAGAAGTGATCATTTTTGATGTATTAGGTAAAAAAGCACTTCAAACCACGATTAGTTCTAAAGAATTAAACATTTCTAATCTATCTCCCGGTGTTTACATCATCAAGATAAACGAAGGCGATGCCACTGCAACTCGAAAACTTATAGTTAAATAGTTAAATTCGCGACAAATCCCTTAATTTAATGATTATTTTACATTGATTTTTTCTTTAGGAGCAAATCACTTATTATATTTGTAATCAATATTAAAAATCAAATTATGAAAAAAATTTACACTTTATTTGCATTTATTTTAATTTCAACTACAATTCAAGCCCAAGTAGTTATCAGCCAAGTTTATGGCGGCGGCGGTAATAGTGGAGCGACATATTCTAATGATTTTATTGAATTGTTTAATAGGGGTTCCGTAGCTGTCAATGTTACTGGTTGGTCAGTTCAATATGCTTCTGCAAATGGCACCACTTGGTCTACAACCTTATTGCCCAGTGTTTCAATTCTGCCTGGTCAATATTATTTAATTCAAGAAGCTGCAGGCACAACTCCAGTACTAGCATTGCCTACACCAGATTTGAATGGTTTAACTTGTGGCTGTACTTACAACACTGCAACACCACCTGCTGTTATAAACACTGGAATTGCTATGAGTGGTTCGAATGGAAAAGTTATACTTGTAAGTTCTACTACTGCTGAAACAACCGCTGATCCTACAGGCCCTCAAATAATTGATAAGGTTGCATTTGGCGCAACT
>CAMDGJ010000011.1 GCA_945897545.1 Flavobacterium psychrophilum | reverse complement strand
AAAATCCTGCACTTTTTGCTTGTCTCGCAAATCCAAATTTTCAAATGCCGTATTTATTCCCGTAATATTTTCAATTCCAACCAATACATTCTGTGATGTATTTGAAAGATTGTCAATAATAACTACTTCAAATCCTTGATTTTGCAATTCGACTACGGTATGTGAACCGATAAAACCTAAACCTCCTGTTACTAGTATTTTCATCATTTTTTATGTTGTAGGCAATTTATAAGCCTGTCTGGCTATCATCAACCATTGTTTTTTTTGCTTTTGCCAAACTTGCATTACGCCAATTTTGGTTTCCTTGTCAACTCCATCGTCTTTAGTATGAGATAAGAAAATATGTCTTACTATTGCAGTGTCGCCTGCAATTGAGATGGTTTGGTTTTGAAATTCTAGGGAAATAACATTGGATTTCTTTTTTAACACATTATCGATAAATGCCGCTTTATTTTCTACATTTCCTCCTGAATGTCCATAACTTAAACCACTAGCAGTCACAGCAGCTAATTTAGTTGCATCAGCAGTCATTAACCCTTGACGTAGTATTTCAATATTAGAAACAATAGCCATTTTATCCTTGTTGATGCCTTTTTCTTGAGCCAATCCTGCAAACTGAAATAAAACTAAGGCAAAAGTTGTAAAGAAAAATTTCATATCTACTGTTTTAAAAACTCTAGAACTGAATCAGTAATAAAGTTGATTTGTTCATCGTCTAATTCAGTGTGCATTGGCAATGAAATCACTTCTTTTACTAACTGATTCGTTATAGGAAAATCTTCATCTTTATAACGCGTATCTCTGTATGCTTTTTGCGAATGCAAAGGAATTGGATAATAAATTGCACATGGAATACCTTTGTCTAGCAAATGCTGCATCAATCCATCTCTATCAGCATTGACAATTTGTAATGTATATTGATGAAAAACATGGCAATCACAAATATCGCAAATACTTGGCGCGATGATGTTTTTGTTTCCTTCAAAAGCTGTTGTATATTTTCGGGCTGCATTTTGACGTGCAGTATTATACGTGTCCAATAATGGCAATTTAGCATTCAAAACAGCCGCTTGAACACTATCTAATCTTGAATTTACACCTACCACATCGTGATGATAACGCTCATACATTCCGTGGTTTACAATTCCTCGGATTTTGTGTGCTAAAGAATCATCATTGGTAAAAATAGCTCCACCATCTCCATAACATCCTAAATTTTTAGAAGGAAAAAAAGAGGTTGCCCCAACATGACCAATGGTTCCTGCCTTCTTTTTTGTTCCGTCAGAAAACTTGCAATTAGCTCCAATAGCTTGTGCATTATCTTCGATAACATAAAGATTATATTCTTTGGCAATAGCCATAATCGCTTCCATATTTGCAGCACGACCAAATAAATGTACCGGAACAATCGCTTTGGTTTTTGAAGTAATAGCCCGTTTGATTCCTTCAATAGAAATGTTCATGTTGACCAAATCCACATCTACCAAAACAGGCGTAAGTTGCAACAATGCTATCACTTCTACAGTTGCGGCAAAGGTGAAATCGGCAGTGATTACTTCATCGCCAGGTTTTAAATCGAGTCCCATCATAGCAATTTGCAAAGCATCGGTTCCATTGGCACATGGAATTACGTGCTTGACATCGAGATATTCTTCGAGATTTTTTTGAAATTGGTGAACCTGTGGCCCATTGATGTAGGTGTTAGTATCTAAAACTTCTTGGATGGAAGTATTAACCGTTGCCGCAATTTTATCATATTGACTTTTTAAGTCAACCATTTGGATTTTTTTCATTTTGTCATTGCGAGGCACGGGCGGCATCTCATTATAATTAAACTTAATTCTTATGTACTAAGTTCGCAAAGCTTTCGCAAAGTTCACCATGTTTTAAATTTGGAACAAAAATAGGGATTTTAGCATAATGATTTTATAGATAATTAAAAGAAAACGTATTTTAGCCTCAGAAATTTTTTGATATGTTTTTCCTTTATAATCTTATCGTTCAAATTGCAGCTTTTTTATTGAAAATAGTGGCTGTAATCAGTCCCAAAATTAAACTTTTTGTTGAGGGTCGAAAGCTAGTTTTTGAAATATTACAAACTAATATTAGTCCAAACGATAAAACTATTTGGTTTCACGCCGCTTCCCTTGGTGAATACGAACAAGGACTGCCGGTTATTGAAAAAATAAAAATAAAATACCCAAACCACAAAATCGTACTTAGCTTCTTCTCACCATCAGGTTATGAAGTTCGTAAAAACAATTTGATCGCTGATGTCACGGTCTACTTACCTTTGGATACCAAAAAAAATGCTATAAATTTTTTATCATTTGTTCACCCAGAAATGGTATTCTTCATTAAATATGAGTATTGGCCGAATTATTTGACCGAATTAGCTAAGCAAAAGGTTCCAACGTATTTGATCTCCGGAATTTTTAGAAAAAAACAGTTGTTTTTTAAATGGTACGGCGGATTTTATAGATCTGCTTTGAACACTTTTACCTATTTCTTTGTACAAAATGAAAGTTCAAAAAAATTATTGATAGAATTAGGCATAAATAACGTGGCAATTTCAGGCGATACACGTTTTGATAGAGTTGCTGCAATTTTAGAAAAAGACAATTCAATTGATTTTATTGAATCATTCAAAAATGACACATTAACAATTGTTGTGGGAAGTTCTTGGCCAAAAGATGAAAGTTTATTGATTGATTTTATCAATCAAACTTCGAAAAAAATCAAGTTTATCATTGCTCCACACAACATCAAACACGAGCAAATTCAGGAATTGCAACATTCTATTACTAAAAAAGTTGTGTTGTTTTCGGAAAAAGAAAATAAAAACTTGGCGGATTTTGATGTTTTCATCATTGACACCATTGGAATTTTGACCAAAATTTATAGTTATGCTGACATTGCTTATGTTGGTGGAGGTTTCGGGAATCCTGGTGTTCACAATATATTAGAACCTGCGACTTTTGGAGTTCCTATAGTAATTGGCCCTAATTATTCCCATTTTGAGGAGGCAACAGCTTTAGTAAATATGGGTGGTTGCATTTCTATTTCGAATAACTATGAATTTGTTGATGCATTGTCGAACTTAATAGCAAACGAAGATGTACGACACGAAAAAGGACATATTTGCTCTACTTTTGTTCAAATGAACACCGGAGCAACAGCTATTATTATGAAAAAGATCAAGTAGTAAATTATGATAATTTTGTAATCCACATTACCTAATTTAGAATACAAAAAATCGAATATGATTTCTAATAATCCATAAATTCAAAATTTGAATAGTAAATAATACCTGGCAAACTTAATACAACCTTAAATAATATCTTTAAATTAAATAGTAACCAGTTGGGTGTAATTATTCAAAACGTTTGTTCGAGTGTTTTTTGTGTAGTAAAACGGTACAAAAAATGCCTGTCTACCGCAGGCAGGTATCGAGAACCGTCCTTAATCAAATTTTCCTTGTTCTGTCATCCTGAGTGAAATCGAAGGACGATTTTCTGACGAAAATCGAACTGACGGAAAATTGTCATCAAAAACTAATTACACCCAACGAATAGTGGAAAATATAACGTATAACCCAATTTTCAGCTACGTATCAAATTTTTTTGTTAGTTTTTCAAAAAACATCTCCGTTAACAAGAAAGAGAATGGTACAAATGAATATTATTTTACAAAAAAAATATAAAAAAATATTTTAACTATTAAAAAATTTATATCTTTGCCCCGAATTAATAATTAACCTTTTATAATTAAGTAAGATGAAAAAAGTATTTTTAAGTTTAGCCGTTGTTGCTATTTTGACTGTTGTATCATGTAAAAAAGCTGAAGCTCCTGCTGAAGAAGTAACTGTTGATACTACTGCTGTAGTTGTTGACACTGCTGCTGTAGCTGTTGATACTGCTGCTGCTGTTGCTGATACTGCTGCTGTTGCAGCTCCAGAAGCTAAGTAATTTTAAATTACATCAAAAAAAATAAGCTACGCATTGCGTGGCTTTTTTTTGCTCTATTTTGAAAAAATATAAATGAGCCTTCCTTACTTAGTCTTTTATACTATTTATTAGATTTATAGGAAAATATTGACTTCAGTCAAACTAATATTAAATATTTATAAAAAATAAAAAAACCGCAAAGAATTAACAATTAAGTCTTTACGGTTTTACTAAGTACTCAGAGCGGGACTTGAACCCGCACGAACATTGCTGTTCACTGGATTTTAAGTCCAGCGTGTCTACCAATTTCACCATCCGAGCGTTTTACTTTTAAATATTATATCTAATTTTTAAAAAAAATTAATTAAATATAGCACCATCCGAGCATTTTCATTTACTTTTAAATATTATATCTGATTTTAAAAAAAAATTAATTAAATATAGCACCATCCGAGCGTTTTGCTTTTAAATGTTATATCTAATTTTTAGAAAAAATTAATTAAATATAGCACCATCCGAGCATTTTCATTTACTTTTAAATGTTATATCTAATTTAAAAAAAAAATAATTAAATATAGCACCATCCGAGCATTTTGCTTTTTGATTTTAAACTTAATTGAAAAAATCAATTAAATCTAACACCTACTAAGCAATGGTTTTGAGCGAAAAACGGGGCTCGAACCCGCGACCTCGACCTTGGCAAGGTCGCGCTCTACCAACTGAGCTATTTTCGCATTTTCATTATAAAAAAGAGCTAAATACTTAATCGTATTGCGGATGCAAATTTAATACATTAATTCAATTATACAAGCGTTTTTTATAAAAAATAAATTAGTAAATGCTAAGCTTCTGATATCCCAAAACTTATGTATAATAAAACTAATTTTTAGTTAACATTCGCTTGATTTCATTGAGTTTCATCAAAGCTTCCATCGGAGTGATCGTGTTGATGTCCAGACTTAAAATCTCCTCTTTTATTTCCTCTAACAAAGGATCGTCTAGATTGAAGAAACTCATTTGCATATTGTCCTTCGCCGATTTGATTCCGCTCAAGGCTTCACTAGAATGATCTTTCTCTAATTTCTTCAATAGTTTTTGAGCTTTCAGGATCACAATTTGCGGCATTCCTGCCATTTTTGCAACGTGTATTCCAAAACTGTGAGCACTTCCGCCTTTTACCAGTTTTCGGATAAAAAGCACAGTGTCTTTTAACTCTTTTACTGAAACATTATAATTCTGAATCCGTGGCAAAGACTCGCTCATTTCGTTCAACTCGTGATAATGCGTGGCAAAAAGCGTTTTGGGTTTAGAAGGATGCTCGTGTAAAAACTCGGCAATTGCCCAAGCGATAGAAATTCCATCATAGGTACTTGTTCCTCGTCCTATTTCGTCTAATAATACTAAACTTCTGTCGGAAATATTATTCAAGATAGAAGCTGTTTCGTTCATTTCGACCATAAAAGTCGATTCTCCCATTGAAATATTATCCGAAGCTCCCACTCTGGTAAATATTTTATCAACAACTCCCATTCTTACGCCATCTGCAGGGACAAAACTTCCCATTTGAGCCAAGAGTACAATCAAGGCGGTTTGGCGCAAAATAGCCGATTTTCCGGACATATTTGGACCAGTAATCATTATTAACTGCTGCGTTTCTCTATCCAAGAAAACATCATTGGCAATGTAAGGCGTACCAACAGGCAATTGCTTTTCGATAACGGGATGTCTTCCGTTTTTGATTTCCAATTCAAATGTTTCGTCTAAATCCGGACAAACGTATTTATTTTCGATTGCCAATTGAGTGAAAGAACACAAACAATCTAATTGTGCTACCAAATTCGCATTCATTTGAACGGGCTTGATATAAGTCGCGATCCAACTCACCAATTGCTCGAACAACTCGGCTTCAATTTTATGAATTTTTTCTTCAGCACCCAAAATTTTGGTTTCGTATTCTTTTAATTCTTCGGTGATATAACGTTCTGCATTGACCAAGGTTTGTTTACGAATCCATTCGGCTGGAACTTTGTCTTTGTGTGTGTTTCGAACTTCGATGTAATATCCAAATACATTATTGAAAGAAATTTTTAATGACGAGATTCCCGTTCTTTCAGATTCCCTTTTTTCAATTCCTTCGAGAAATTCTTTGCCGGAAGTTGATATCGCTCTTAATTCATCTAATTCTTCGCTGATTCCTTTGGCAATGGCATTTCCTTTGGCAATAGCCACGGGAGCATCTTGGTTTAAAACCGTTTTAATTTTTTCGCGCAATAAATCGCAGCTATGCAAACTGTCGCCAATGATTTTCACGGCTTCTTGGGGACTGGCTAACGCCAAGGTTTTTATTGGAATAATGGCATCCAACGATTCTTTCAGATAGACCACTTCACGAGGCGAAACTTTTCCTGCTGCAATTTTCGAAATCAAACGTTCTAAATCGGATATTTGCTTGATTTGCTTTTGAATGTTTTTAAGCACTTCTTGACTCTCTTTCAGATAGGAAACCACCTGATGGCGACTTCGTATTTTATGAGCATCTTTCAACGGCAAAGCCAACCAACGTTTTAATAATCTTCCACCCATTGGCGAAAGGGTTTTATCGATTACATCCAAAAGCGTAACTGCATTCGGGTTATAACTGTGGTACAATTCCAGATTCCGAATCGTAAAGCGATCCATCCAGACGTAAGCGTCTTCGGCAATCCGTTGAATCGAAGTAATATGCTGTACCTTATTATGTTGTGTTTCGGATAAATAATACAAAATAGCTCCCGAAGCAATAATTCCTTCCTTCAACTCTTCGATTCCAAAACCTTTGAGCGAAATAGTTTGAAAGTGTTTGGTCAAGGTTTCGAAAGCATAATCTTCTTTGTAAATCCAATCTTCGAGATAAAAACTATGGTAATCTTCTCCGAAAGTTTCTCGGAAATTATTTTTGTTGTTTTTTGGAATCAAAACCTCGCTTGGATTGAAGTTCTGCAACAATTTATCAATATATTCTGCATTCCCTTGAGCCGTCAAAAACTCGCCTGTTGAAACATCCAAAAAAGAAATTCCGATGGATTTATTGGCAAAATAAATTGCCGCCAAGAAATTATTGGTTTTAGACTGCAAAACCTCATCATTCATCGAAACTCCCGGAGTTACTAGCTCTGTAACACCTCGTTTTACAATATTTTTCGTCATTTTTGGATCTTCGAGCTGGTCGCAAATAGCCACACGAAGTCCTGCTTTGACCAATTTGGGCAAATAGGTGTTGATAGAATGATGTGGAAAACCAGCCAAAGCCGTTTCAGTTTCGGATCCCGCACCTCTTTTAGTTAAAGTTATCCCCAAAATTTTTGCAGCTCGAACCGCATCTTCGCCAAAAGTTTCATAAAAATCCCCCACTCGAAACAACAAACAAGCATCAGGATATTTCCTTTTGATTTCGTTGTATTGCTTCATTAACGGAGTTTCCTTGACTAATTTTTCCTTCGATGACAAAATATATTCTTTAAATTTATAGGTAGCGAATTTATAGATTTTATAACGAAATATATACTGCCCGTAAATTTAAAATTTTTTTTAGGTAAATTTTATGTATGATTTTAGATTTTTTATATAAATTTGTGTTTTAATTTAAAATAAATAATGATGAAAAAAATTATTACACTTTCAATAGCACTTTTAGCGTTCGCGTTTTCTAATGCACAAGAAACTGCAAAAGCTAGTAAAGCTATTAAAAAAACAACTGCAAAAACTACCGCACCTGTCTTAACTAAAGTAGGAGGCGCTGGTATGGTTTACGTAACTGAAACTATTGATTACGGAACTATCGCGCAAAATGCTGATGGAAACCGCAAATTTGAATTTACAAATAATGGTAATAAGCCATTAATTATAACAAATGCAGCCGGATCTTGTGGATGTACCGTTCCAACTTTTCCAAAAGAGCCTATTTTACCTGGGACAAAAGGTGTTATTAATGTAAAATATGCTACAGATAGAGTTGGCCCTTTTACTAAAACCGTAACTATCACTTCAAATGCAGAAGGAATTCCTTCGAAAGTACTTACCATAAAAGGAACCGTACTTGCTGCTGATGCTCCAAAAAGCTAAATCTGATATAACTATATAAAAAAAGCTTCCTTAATTTCGGAAGCTTTTTTTATTTAAATACAAGTCCAAAACTTATGAGAAAGCTAGAAAACAGCGAACTCGATCGAAAATCTATTGAGGATTTTAAACAATCCAAAAAATCACCACTAATCATCATTCTAGATGATATCAGAAGTTTACATAATATCGGTTCCGTATTTAGAACCGCGGATGCTTTTCTTGTCGAAAAAATATATTTATGTGGCATAACCGCAACACCGCCCAATAAAGAAATTCACAAAACTGCTCTTGGAGCAACTGAAACTGTAGTTTGGGAACATTCGAAAGATGTTCTTGAAGTGATTCAAAATCTGAAAGACGAGAACGTTATTGTACTTGCTATCGAACAAGTGGAAAGTGCTGTTTTTCTTCAAGATTTCACTATTGAAAAGGACAAAAAATATGCTTTAGTTTTTGGCAACGAAGTATTTGGTGTATCGCAAGAAGCCGTTGTCCTTTGTGATGGCTGTATCGAAATTCCGCAATTGGGAACCAAGCATTCTTTAAATATTTCAGTAAGTGCCGGAATTGTTGTTTGGGATTTATTTAAAAAAATGAAATAGTATACATGAAACTTAATACTTTAAAATCTTGAAAAATTGTGTTTACTTTAAAATAATATTTGCTTTAATTCTATTTGGCGTAAATATAAATTGTAATGCTAGCGAAAATTTTAGTTTAGTAAAAGATACTATTGTACCAAAAAAACATTCAAACAAACGGGCTGCGATATTAAAATCAACAAGTACGGCACCCGAAATATACGCAAAGCCTAATACTAATCCCTATTGCCCTGGAAGTTTTGCCAAAATTGTCAGCGAAGCAACTTTATTTGATACTAGCAATGTGATTTCTGAGATTTACATTCAAATATCGAATGGTTATGTGAGTGGCCAAGATCAACTATCTACATCAAATCCTAGTTCTCATTCGAAAATTGGATTCGACACTTTCGACGGAACTACGGGAAAGCTTAGGTTATACCGATTAGGAGCAACAACGACCTTAGCAGATTTTAAAGCTGCAATAGAAGATGTAGTGTTCTACAACTCTTCGAGTTCTCCATCTGGAAATAGAAAATTCTCTATCAATATTGGAAATGCTAATTATCTTCCTTCCACCCAACATTATTACGAGTTTATACCGAGTACAGCAATTAGTTGGACTGCAGCAAAATTAGCAGCCGAATCAAAGAATTACTATGGTCTTCAAGGGTATTTAGCAACAGTGACATCAATGGATGAAGTACAAATAACAGGAGAGCAAGCAAGTGGTTCTGGCTGGATTGGAGGTTCTGATGAAGCAGTAGATGATGTATGGAGATGGGTAACAGGGCCTGAAAACGGAACTATATTTTGGAACGGAAAAGCAACTGGAAGCCCTTCAAATTTTGCCTATTGGAATTCAGGAGAGCCTAATGATTATGCGTCAAGCGGCGAAAAATATGCACATATTACAGCACCAGGAATTGGCATTAAAGGTTCTTGGAATGATATGACCTTGAGTGGCGATAATAGTGGAAGTACAGTTAACGGTGTTGTTGCAGCCTATCAATCTAAAGGATATGCCATAGAATACGGTGGAATGCCAGGAGATCCTGTTATTAATATTTCGGCTGTTACGGAATTGACCATGTCCGAAATTTATATTCCTGTCCCTAATTCAATTTGCGGATCAGGAACCGTTACAATGGAAGCAATTTCAACTGAAACAATAAACTGGTATGAGGCCCCAACTGGAGGTGTGTCGTTAAAAACTGATATTAGTTTTGTAACACCTACACTTACTATAAATACCACATATTATGTTGATTATGGATGTTCAAACAGAATTCCAATTATTGTAATTGTAAATACTATTCCAACCATTACGAGTACAAATACTCCAGTTTCCAGATGCGGTTCTGGGACTGCATCGCTTCAAGCAAATTCGACTAGTGGAATTATAAATTGGTATGCTACCGCAACGGGAACTACTATTGAAGGAATAGGAACCAGCTATACAATTCCAAATATTGCAACAAGTACTACTTATTATGCTGAAGCCTTTAATAATGGATGCAGCAACGGAAATCGAGTTCCAGTTGATGTATTTGTTTACACACCTCCAGTAGTTGTAGATCAAAAAGTAACTAAATGTAAGTCGTCAAGTGTAGAACTTGATGCTTCACTCCAGGGAATGTTATATTTATGGTCAACTGGCGAGAAAACACAAAAAATTACAGTCTTAACCTCTGGAATTTATTCTGTTGTCGTTACAAGTCCAACACCCGAAAATTGTTCCAGCTCAAAGAAAATTACCGTTGTGGTATATGATATCCCTGAGATCAAACGCATTGATGTAAATGAAACTACCGTTGTAGTTAATTTAAAAAAAGAAGCCGATTATTTTGAATATTCTATTGATGGCATCAACTATCAAAGTTCGAATGTGTTTTTTAATGTGCCAAGCGGTTTGCAAGCTGCTTATGTCAGAGAAATAAATTTATGCAACACCGTCAGCCAGCCATTTATCGTTTTAATTGCTCCCAAGTTTTTTACTCCAAACGGCGATACATACAATGATTTTTGGGAAGTAAAAGGATTGATCAATTATCCTCAAGCCGAAGTATCTATTTTTGACAGATATGGGAAATTAATTTCCATTATAAACGCATCAAAACCAAATTGGGATGGAATGTTTAATAAAAATCCTTTGCCTGCCGATGATTATTGGTATGAATTAAAAATTGACGAAAGCAAACCAAAAAAAAGAGGTCATTTTTCATTGAAAAGATAAAATCAAAAAAATTAGCTACTAATTTTCTTTTGGATTTCATCCAAAATATATAAATAATCCTCCTGATTTTTTACAAAATCCCTAGCCGAAACATCGATGATTAATACATTCAGGTCCGTTTGAGATTTGATATAATCAAGATAACCATTGTTTATTTTATCCAAATAAGAAGCCGGAATTTTTTGTTCGTAGCTTCTGCCTCTTTTCTTAATGTTCTGCAATAATCTTTCGGAGTTTTGGTATAAATAAACGTACAAATCCGGTTTTGGCATTTCTCTATACACAATATCAAAAAGCGTTCGATATAAGCGATATTCATCTTCGGCTAATGTGATTTTGGCAAAAATCAAGGACTTAAAAATATGATAATCGGCTACGATAAAATCTTTGAACAAGTCAAATTGCGCTAAATCATCCGACAATTGTTTGTACCTATCGGCAAGAAATGACATTTCGAGTGGGAAAGCATAGCGGTTTTGATCTTCATAAAATTTGGGTAGAAAAGGATTGTCAGCAAAGCGTTCCAAAACAGTTTTGGCATTAAAATCTTCGGCTATTTTTGTTGCCAAAGTTGTTTTTCCTGCGCCAATATTTCCTTCAAAAGCTATGTAATTGAATTGCTCCAAAGGAATTTTATCCAATGGTTTTTCTGATTTCTGTACAATTGAGCAAACACTTTCGTCTGTTGAAATTTCGAGTAATTCGGTGATTTTTTTATTAAAAACGGGATGTTTCCAGTCTAAATTTAAATCTAGCATTGGCAACAAAACAAAATTCCTATTTTGCATCAACGGATGTGGCACTTGAAGTTTTTCCGAATCAATAATTTCCTCATTGAAAGCAATCAAATCAATATCAATAATTCGAGATTGGTATTCTGCAGCATCGCCACGAACACGACCCAATTGTTTTTCAATTTTCAGGATTTTTGACAAAATTTTATTTGCCGATATATAACTATGTAAGACCAAGGCGCAATTATAAAACGCATCGCTGTCAAAACCCCAAGATGGCGTCTCGTACAAATTCGAAATTTTGATAACCGTTCCCACTTCTTGGTGAATCAATTGGATGCAATTTTCAATATTCAAAAGACGATTCCCTTGATTAGTTCCTAGAGATAAAACGACCTGATGTTGTGATTTCATATTAACCACAAATTAACTAAAACAATTTTAGAATAGAACTATATTTCCACTCGTGTTGATAACTATTTTTAGAGTTTTTAAACTTTAATTTGTAACAAATCAACCTTTTTTGATACTTATTATAAAAATGTAATTATGAGATTTTTAGGAAACGTTATGGCAACCATTGTTGGTTTATTTGTGTTTTTAATGATGTTAGTTTTTGGAATACTACTTATTGGATTTATTTTTGGCGGTGATTCTGAAGAAATAAGCGTGAAAAGCGATTCGGTTATTGAGTTAAACTTGGAAAACATTAAAAATGACTATGCTGGGAAATACAAAGACCCATGGATGGAAATTTTATCAGATGGAGAAAATGTTGGTGTTTCTGATATAATAAATGCTATCGAAAGCGCCAAAACAGACAATGACATCAAGGGGATTTCGATTTTGAATGATAATTCAGGCTTAGGAATTGCCCAATATAAAGCCTTGCGAGATGCATTGGAAAGTTTCAAGAAATCAGGAAAATTTGTTATGGCTTATTCCAATTCATATTCGCAAAAAGAATATTATTTGAATTCCGTTGCCAATACCATTTATATTAATCCAGTTGGTGATCTTGATTTCAAAGGTTTATCGGCTGAATTGATGTTCTTCAAAGACTTACAAGAAAAATCAGGAGTTAAAATGGAAGTTATCCGACACGGAAAATACAAAAGTGCTGTCGAACCATTCTTAGACAATAAAATGAGCGAGGCAAATAGAGAACAAACCATGTCGTTATTAAATTCAGTTTGGAGTTCTATTCTTTTAGATATTTCGAAAAGTAGAACCGTATCAGTAGCCAAGTTAAATGAGATTGCCAATGGACTTCTTGCCCGAACTCCCGAAATGGCTAAAGCTGAAAAATTAGTCGATGTAATCGCTTATGAAGACGAATATCACAATGCAATCAGAAAAAAATTAAAAGTCGATTCTGATGAAGATTATAACAAATTAAGCATCGTTGACTATGCACAAAAAGTAGCCACAACTTCTAAAAGTACTGCTTCTTCAGATAAAATCGCCGTTATTTATGCTCAAGGAGAAATTATGGGCGGCGAAGGAGATGTCAATACCATTGGCGAAGGCTCAATGAATCGCTCCTTGATTGAAGCTAGAAAAGATAAAAATGTAAAAGCAATTGTATTACGAATTGATAGTCCGGGTGGAAGTGCTTTGACCTCAGATTTGATTTGGAGAGAAATTGAATTGACCAAAAAAGTGAAGCCTGTCGTGGTTTCTATGGGTAATTATGCAGCCTCAGGTGGATATTATATTGCTTGTAACGCCAACAAAATTTTTGCTGAAAATAATACAATTACGGGATCAATAGGCGTTTTTGGGGTATTACCGAATATGACTCAATTAGCAACCAAAATTGGAATTTACACAGAACAAGTAAAAACCAATGAAAACGCATCCGAATATAGCCCCTTCGTGCCAATTGATGATAAGTTTAAAGCAGTCACACAAGAAGGTGTAGAGCACATTTACAAAACCTTTGTATCACACGTTGCAAGTGGTCGGAAAATGACTTTTGCCCAAGTAGACTCTATTGGTCAAGGAAGAGTTTGGTCAGGATCACAAGCCTTAAAAATTGGACTTGTGGATAAAATTGGGGGTTTAGACGACGCCATAAAGGAAGCAGCTTCTTTGTCAAAAACAAAAAATTACAGCACTCAAAACTTTCCTGAATTTGAAAAAGACATCAACGATATTTTAGAAAACTTTCCATTCGCAAAATCTAAAGAATCCTTTATAAAAGAAGAATTAGGCGAAGAAACTTTCCGTTTGATGGAACAAATAAAAAAAGTTCAAGCTCGAAAAGGAGTTCAGGCAATGATGCCTTTTGAAATAAATATTCAATAGTTTTTTAATAGTTTGCCCTTTTAGTCTTAAGCCATTAGGATTGAAAGGGTTTTGTTTTAAATATCAATTCGCACCACATACCCTTCGGAACTACGGACATTAAAAACGGTGCCGTCCTCAAAAATTAAATATTGCCCTTTTATCCCAGTCAATTTCCCTTGAAAATTTGGATTTTTATCTAAACTTAAACTCTTTATTTTTTTTGGATATTCTAAAACCGGAAAGTGCATTTCGTATAAATCATTTTTTTGCGAGTAGAAATATTCCTGAACTTCAGCAGGAATTAGGTTTTCGACTTTCAATCTTTCGGCAATTAAATCTACTTGTTCGACATCGTTTTGGAGCATTTTACGCCAATTGGTCTTGTCAGCATAATGATTTTTTAAGGCAACTTCTGTAATTCCCGCTAGATAGCGATTAGGAACTTCTACAATAGAAATCGCTTGGGACGCGCCTTGATCAATCCATCTTGTAGGCATTTGTGTTTTTCTCGTCACACCCACTTTTACTTCGCTTGACAAGGCTAAATACACGATGTGAGGTTGCAATTGTACTTTTTCTTCATACGCCAAATCTCGGTCTTGAATACCAAGGTGCGCAGTACTTAATTCAGGTTTCATAATCCAATCGCCAACTGCTGGACTGGAATAAAAACAGTCGTAACAAAATCCCTGTCGAAATATTTTCTTCTTTTTTCCGCAATTTAAACATTGATAACCCAAAAAATTTATCTGCAGAATCTTGTTCATCAATTGATTCACATTCAAAAAACTATTTTCAAAAACCAAATAATATTGTATTGGTGTTCCATATTCGGTTTGCATTTTAGTAAGTACTCCTTCGTAAGTCATATAAATTAGCCCCCTAACTCCCGAAGGGGGAATTAGATTTATGGTTTTATAGATTATTTAAAAAAAAAATGTTATTTTTGATAAAGTTGTAAAACTACAAAATTAGAATCCAATTAAATAATTTTATTATCTCAATCCCGATACCCCCTTTGGGGGCTAGGGGGCTAATCTAAAATCTGAATGCCACTAGCCGTAATCAATTCATTTGCTTCTTGGATGCTAAAACAGAGGATTCATCAAATTGAACTTTTCTTGAAATACCCGAATGAAGTTCAAGAAGAATTACTCATGAACTTGATTCGAGCCTCAGAAAATACGGTTATAGGCCAACTATACGACTACGATTCCATAAATTCTTATGCCACTTTCGCCGAAAGAGTTCCAGTTTCAACCTACGAAGAATTACATCCTTTGATTGAACGCACCCGAAATGGAGAACAAAATGTTCTATGGGAAACACCAATAAAATGGTTTGCCAAATCCAGCGGAACGACAAATGCCAAAAGCAAATTTATACCGGTTAGTCCAGAAGCATTGGAAGATTGCCACTACAAAGCAGGCAAGGATTTGTTGTGTATGTATTTGAATAACAACGAAAATTCTGATATGTTTTTGGGGAAAAGTCTTCGACTTGGAGGAAGTTCCCAAATTTATGAGGACAATAATACTTTTTTTGGTGATTTGTCAGCCATTTTAATCGAAAATATGCCGCTTTGGGCTGAATTTAGCAGCACCCCAAACAACAAAATCTCCTTGATGAGCGATTGGGAAACAAAAATTCCCGCGATAATCAATGAAGTCAAAAACGAAAATGTAACTAGTTTTGCGGGTGTTCCTTCGTGGATACTGGTTTTAATGAACAAATTACTCGAAGAAACAGGCAAAGGAAATTTGCTGGAATTATGGCCAAATCTTGAAGTGTATTTTCACGGAGGTGTGAGTTTTGAACCGTATCGTGAACAATATCAAAAGATTTTGCCGAAAAAAGATTTCAAATATTACGAAATATACAATGCCTCCGAAGGATTCTTCGCCATTCAGGATTTGAATGATTCCAATGATTTATTACTAATGTTGGATTATGGAATTTTCTATGAATTTATTCCAATGGATACTTTTGGAACAACGAATCAAAAAACAATTCGGTTATCAGACGTAGAGCTTTTCAAAAATTATGCTATTGTAATTACCACGAATTCTGGTTTGTGGCGTTATTTAATAGGCGACACGGTGCGTTTCACTTCATTGAATCCATATAAAATTCGGGTTACTGGAAGAACGAAACATCACATCAACGTTTTTGGCGAGGAATTAATGGTTGAAAATACCGATTTAGCCATTGCCAAAACGTGTCAAATTACTCGAGCAGAAATTGTTGATTATACAGTTGCTCCCGTTTTTATGAAAGACAAAGAAAAAGGAGCACACGAATGGATGATAGAATTCAAGAAAAAACCTGCTGATATTGTTCTTTTCCAAAAAGTTTTGGACCAAACTTTGCAATCATTGAATTCTGATTATGAGGCAAAGCGTTTTAAGAATATGACATTGAATCCATTAATCATAAATATCGCAAGACCCAATTTATTTTACGATTGGCTAAAAGAAAAAGACAAACTGGGGGGACAACACAAAATCCCCAGATTGTCAAACGAAAGAGATTATTTGGAACAATTGAAAAATATGCAGGTGATAGTAAATAGCTAAACTATTCTAGAGTATTTAGGTAAAAAAAACACTGCACTTTTTCTTTTTTTTGAAACAGAAAAAACGGCATTTATCTTTCTTACTTGTAGATTTTAAAAAACCTTTTATTTGTCTTGAAGCAACTTGAGCAACTGTATTTGCTCCTTCAAAGCCAAAATAGTTTCTTCGTATTGTTGAACTAATTTTTCTGGAAAAAAGATATTGTTGTAACCATTATTCCCACTAGAGTTATTGATGTTAAAAATTTTTTTATCATCAAATCCCAAAAGCTGCATAGGTTCCATTTCTAAAACTTTTGAAATCTCATTCAGACGATTAATTGTTAATTGCGTTTCTCCTGTTTCAATTTTACTATAGGCTCTGGTGGATAAACCGAGCTTTTGTGCCACATATTCTTGTGTGAAATTCTTCAATTCGCGAATTTGTTTAATCTTGGTTTCTGCCTGTTATATCATAATTTTAAGAATTAATAGTTCAAAAATAGAACTTTTAAATCAAAATAAGAAATTTTAAACAAAATTTTTTTGAATGTTTTTGCTTTTATTTACAATTCTTATCTTATAATTATGAGAAAATCAGGAAAATATATTACTCGAATCACACCTAATGATAACAATTGGGAAACCCCGTCTGGATTTAATGGTAAATGTTGTGGTTCAAAAGAGAATCAATTATATGAATCTGTAGCAGGTTTTGGATGGGAAGAATGGCTGTTTAATAAGGAAAATCGTAAAAACGATTATCAATACGGTTTCTTAGAATGTTTCAACAAAACGAACTTCGACCAAGAAAAAGTATATGAAGAAGTGTATCTATACACTAGGCAGTGCGATACTTATACAAACAATGGTTCGTCCTTTCTAATTGCTAAAATTAACAATCTTACAAAATTAAGTCGTGATGAGGCATTTGCAATAAATGACACTTTTAAAGGCAACATTGCCAGAATGAGAACACAATGTCAAAACAATGAAAAATACTTTGACCTGGGTCCTTGCCGTTTTATTTTTAATGTAAAGTTTAAAATTGAAGAGGCGTATTCGTTTGAGAATACAGTGGTTATAAACCCAAAAAATAAGCGTTTTTTAATGTTTGAATTAGATGAAAAAAATCCTAATCATACAGAAATTATTACCAAAATAAACCTAGTAACAAAATTCAATAAACTAACATAATAACATTATGAAAAAACTAGTTTTAAAATCATTGATCTTTTTATTTGCAATAACTGTGCTTTACAGTTGTGCAAGTGAAAGCAGCCCTATTGAGGATAATCCTCCTGTTGCATCTTTACCTGAATTAGTCACTCGGGGAGTGGAAAGAACATTAAATAGCGCCACAAGTGGAGGACTAATATATACTGATGGCGGATCAATAATAACAAAAAGAGGTGTTGTATGGGATATAAATCCAAGTCCTACAATAAATTTAACAACAAAAACAGTTGACGGAAATGGTGTTGGTGATTTTACAAGTAATTTAACAAACTTATTATCAGGCACTAAATATTATGTCAGAGCATACGCAACAAATAGTGTCGGAACTTCCTATGGTGATCAACAGTTTTTCACAACATTTTCTTTACCAACAATAGCAACAAATACTATTGTTAATATTACAAAAAATAGCGCTACAACCATAGCAAGGATGGTCTCAGATGGAATGGCTAGTGGAAATGGAAGTATTGCTAATAGAGGTGTGGTCTGGGATATAAATCCTAATCCTACTATTGCCCTAACAACCAAAACAATAGGTCTTCCAACAGACAAACCCGGTACTTTATCCGAAACATTTTCTTGTGAATTGACCAACCTCAATCAAAACACAAAATACTATGCAAGAGCTTACATTACAAATATTGACGGAACTGCTTATGGAGAACAACAAATTTTCACGACTGCAACTTTAGGTATTGGTGATAATTACCAAGGAGGAATTATAGGTTACTTTTTTAGGTACGGCGATTCTGGATATATTCAAGGGCAACTACACGGACTGATTGTTGCGCAAAATGACCAAGGAACGGCAAGTTGGGCTTGTGCTAACGCAAATGTGAGTATGTTAATAGGTGGGACTTCTGAAGGAATAGGTTCTGGTAATGCTAATACAATATTTATATTGAATAATATAGGGTGTAATACCAGCGGCATTGCGGCTCAAATATGTTATGACTTAATACTAAATGGTTATAATGATTGGTATTTGCCAAGCTTTATGGAACTTTATAAAATAAGTGAAAATAAGACCTTATCTATGAATTTTATTCCTGCTGGAACCACTACGAAGTATTGGTGGTCTTCAACCGGATACCATTGCATTGGATGTGGAGTAATTAGGGTAAGTATGTTTGGTAACCCAAATTCAGGATTTGGGGCTTTCATTAGTCCATCTCAAATCTGGTCAGTACGAGCAGTAAGAACTTTTTAAGATAGTATCCTGCTGGCGAAGCCCACGCTAGCGCAAGCGTCACGCTTGTGCCCTTAAAAAATAATATCGTTTCCTGATTAGAGCTGTTTTAGCCAAGTAAAACAGTATGCTTTTTTAAAAGGGTTTATTAAAAACAAAGCTCATAAACAGTTGTTTTTGAGCTTTGTTTGTTTTATTCGACTAGTTTTTATCACTACTCCTGCATCATATCAATATGTCTATCGTGGTAGCCTAATAAATATAAAACACCATCAAGACCCAAACTAGAAATAGACGTTGTGGCACTTTCTTTTACTTTTGGTTTGGCGTGAAAAGCAATTCCTAAACCAGCCAAATTCAACATTGGTAAATCATTGGCTCCATCACCAACTGCTATGGTTTGATTGATGTGAATGCCTTCTTTTTCGGCGATAGCTTTTAAATATTCAGCTTTCGTGGCACCATCGACAATTTCGCCTAAATATTTTCCAGTTAGTTTACCATCTTTTATCTCCAATTGATTGGCATAAACGTAATCTATTCCTAATTCTTTTTGCAAATAATCTCCAAAATAAGTGAACCCTCCCGATAAGATAGCTGTTTTATATCCGTAATATTTCAAGGCTTTCATCAAGCGATGAGCGCCTTTGGTTATTGGTAAATTTATGGCCACATTATGCAAAACGTCTTCGCTCAAACCTTCTAGCAAAGCCATACGTTTTTTGAAACTTTCGCTAAAATCAATTTCACCATTCATCGCAGATTCGGTAATGGCTCTCACTTGCTCACCTACACCATTCAACTCAGCTAATTCATCAATTACTTCGGTTTGAATTAAAGTTGAATCCATATCAAAACAAACCAAACGGCGATTTCGTCTGTACATATTGTCTTCTTGAAAAGAAATATCAACATCGAATTTTCCTGAAATTTCCATAAAACTAGCGGTAACCAATGTTTTATCAACAATGTTACCCGTTACAGATAATTGTATACAAGAACGTGGATATTCTTCTTTCTCCACTACCGATGTTCTGCCGGTTAATCGAATGATAGAATCGATATTCAAACTTTGGTCTGACATTATTTTGGTTACCGCAGCTAATTGTACCGCTGTTAATTTTTCTCCTAAAACATTGATAATATAGCGTTGCTTGCGCTGCCCTTTTACCCAAATTTCATAGTCTGGAATTGTAATAGGAATAAAGACAACTTTGATTCCCAATTCATAGCCTTTAAACAATAGATCTTTCAAAACAGCTCCAGAACTAGAACCTGACTTAATTTCGAATAAAATTCCCTCGCTGTCGCAAGCGCAATGTCATTAAGTTAAGAGTTTTTTTGTCATTTCGACCAACGGGAGAAATCACATAATGTGAGTAATGTATAAGATTCCTCCTTCGTCGGAATGACAAAACCAAGACTATTTTTCCTTAACTTAATGACATTGGAAGCAAGCGTCATGCTTGTGACTTTAAAAAAAGAATCCCCGTTTTTTGATTACCACAATTTTAGCCTCGTTCGATAGTAAGGTTTATAAAAATTAAACCTAGGGGGTTTTGACAAAAAACAAAGCTCAAAAACAGCTGTTTTTGAGCTTTGTATGTTTAAAAAATGGTGTGCTTATTTTTTTATATACAGACCTATAATCATCATGGCAAGCGCCAAAAATAAACCAACGAACCATTTAATCAAATCTACTTTTGTAGTTTCTATGTTGCTATTCATTTGCTCCATTCGCAAATCTAGCTTGTAAAAATCTTCTTTGTTTTGACTTTTAAATTCAGTCTGTTGCCGTTTTACTTCATTAGTGACCGCTTCTCGCACTATTGTTGCAAAAATCTTCGCCTTTTCATCAGACAATTTAATGTCTTTTCTGAAAATATCATACAATTTTAATTCGGTTGCACTCATTTGATTACTAATTCAAAATTTAAACTAAATACAAATGTATTCATTATTTTTGATTTGGTGTTTTTATAGTTCTGAAAATTACTGTTTTATATTCATTTGAAGCTCCTTGAAGTTAGTGCAAGCGTCAAGATTTTGACTTTAAAAAAAGTAATTCCGTTTCTTGATTACAACAGTTTTTATTTTTAAATCCCTCGCTTGCGCAAGCGTCACGCTTGTGCCTATAAAAAATGGAATGCTATTTCTTGATTACCTCAGTTTTAACCCAGTACGACAGCATGGTTTTATAAATCTTAAAGCTCAAGGATTTTTATTGAAAATATAGCTCAAAAACATACCTTTTTTGAGCTTTTTTTATAAATGGGTAGTGCTATTTTTTTTCAATCGTTGAAATGATTTCAGTAATTTGAAGCTTTAAAATTGGGATATTTTCTACTGCCGTGTCCCAAATGGTTTCTAGTCTAACACCAAAATATTCATGAGACATGAAATTCCTCATTCCTCTCATTTTGTACCATTCTATATTGGAATAATTCCTTTTAATTTCTTCCGAAATATGGTTAGAAGCTTCCCCAATAATTTCAAAATTTCTAATCATAGCATCTTGCTCTATCCATCTACTTTTAAAAACTGCAACTGTTTTACAAGAATGTACTAAAATTGTAATCTTTTCGATGCAATCTTCAATATGTTTGAGTCTGAATAAATCACTTTCTATAATAGGCTTCATATACTATTTTTGCATCCTTTAAAATTTGTGATTTTAATCGAGGGTGTATTGCTGTAAATTCAACTAAATCTACTCCTTTTTGTAGTTTGTCTTGCAACTCCATTTGCAGTCCAACCAAATCAAATAGACTGTATTTTGAATCAAAAGAATATAAAATATCTATATCGCTTTCCTTTGAGTTTTCATCACGAGAATAGGAACCAAAAATTCCAATCTTAGTTGGTTTAAATGGTTTTAAAGTGTTGATAATGATCTTAATTTGTTGTTCTGAAATCATAGTACAAATGTAATAAATTAATTCAATGTTTTGAGTAAACCAGTTTGGTACAATTATTTAATGAAGTCAATTGTATATAAATCCCCCTCGGTAGCCAGCCATCACGCTTCTGTATAAATACATCACAACAATGACTTTGCTTAACGATTTTTTGATTACAGAATCCTATTCCTGCATCATATCAATATGCCTGTCATGATAGCCCAATAAATATAAAACACCATCCAGTCCTAGGCTAGAAATAGAGGTTGTGGCGCTTTCTTTTACTTTCGGTTTGGCGTGAAAGGCAATTCCTAAACCAGCCAAGTTCAACATAGGCAAATCGTTTGCGCCATCACCCACGGCAATGGTTTGGTTGATGTGAATGCCTTCTTTCTCGGTAATGGCTTTTAAGTATTCTGCTTTCTTGTTGCCATCGACAATTTCACCCAAATGTTTTCCGGTTAGTTTACCATCTTTAATTTCCAATTGGTTGGCATAAACATAATCAATCCCTAATTCTTTTTGCAAATAATCGCCAAAATAAGTGAATCCTCCCGATAAAATGGCGGTTTTATAACCATAATATTTCAAGGCTTTCATCAAGCGATGAGCGCCTTTGGTTATAGGTAAATTTATGGCCACATTATGCAATACTTCTTCGCTCAAACCTTCGAGCAAAGCCATACGCTTTTTGAAACTTTCGCTAAAATCAATTTCACCATTCATTGCAGATTCAGTAATGGCTCTAACTTGTTCTCCTACACCATTTAACTCCGCAAGTTCATCAATTACTTCGGTTTGAATTAAGGTAGAATCCATATCAAAACACACCAATCGTCTGTTACGTCGGTACATATTATCTTCTTGAAAAGAAATATCAACATCGAATTTTCCTGAAATCTCCATAAAACTAGCGGTAACTACTGTTTTATCAACAATATTACCCGTTACGGATAATTGTACACAAGAACGGGGGTAATCTTCTTTATCTACTACAGAAACTCTACCCGTCAATCTTATAATGGAATCTATATTCAATTTTTGGTCAGACAGTATTTTGGTCACGGCAGACAATTGTGCAGCTGTTAATGTTTCACCCAAAACATTGATGATATAGCGTTGCTTTCGTTGTCCTTTTACCCAAATTTCATAATCAGGAATAGAAATGGGAATAAACTTGACATTAATCCCTAATTCATAACCTTTGAACAATAAATCTTTCAAAACAGCTGCCGAACTGGACCCAGCTTTTATTTCAAATAAAATGCCCAAAGATAGTGTATCGTGAATATCAGCTTGACCAATATCTAAAATAACGGCATCATAAGTAGCCAATATAGATGTTAAACCAGCGGTTACACCAGGTTTATCCTGACCAGAAACTTTTAACAAAATAATCTCTTTATCTTCTGCTTCCATTTTTTTATATTAATTTACGAAAGGCAAAAATCGACAATCTATTGCTTATAAAAAAGAATATAGGATGTTTTTTCAAAAAAGAAACCCGACAGATTTTTAAAAACTGTCGGGTTTGAAATTTTATAAACTAAAAAATTACGAAGCGATTTCCAATCGTTTCAATAAATTTCTATTCAAGGTTTCTTTGGCGTAATCCACATCGATTTCTAATATTTTATCGTCAGAACTTGGCAATTCATACATGGCATCGGTGAGGATAGCTTCGCATAAAGAACGCAATCCACGAGCTCCGAGTTTGTATTCTAAGGCTTTTTCGACAATAAAATCCAACGCTTCATCGGTGATACTAAATTCAACATCATCCATCAAAAATAATTTTTGATATTGTTTGATTAAAGCATTTTTAGGTTGGGTCAAAATTGCTCTCAGTGTTTCTCTATCCAATGGATCCATATGCGTCAAGACTGGCAAACGTCCAATAATTTCAGGAATCAATCCAAAATCCTTTACGTCTTTTGGTATAATATACTGCAACAAATTGTCTTTGTCAATATTATCAACATTTTTAGATGTACTGTAACCAACTGCCTGGCGATTCAAACGTTTTGAAATAATACGCTCTATTCCATCAAAAGCACCGCCAGCAATAAACA
>CAMDGJ010000010.1 GCA_945897545.1 Flavobacterium psychrophilum | reverse complement strand
TTGTAAATGGTTTACTGTTTGAAATAGATGGTTTTATATCAGAAATAAAATCACAGTATCCAAAAATTATAATAATTTTAACGGGCGGGGACACAGAATTTTTGGCTAACCGATTAAAAAATACCATATTTGCCAATTCAAATTTTCTTCTTGAAAGTTTGAATCAAATATTTCAATATAAAATCAAAAATGATTAATAAAATTATAATAAGTTCTTGTTTGTTGTTATCTTTTGTTTGTTTTTCACAGGAAGGAACTTCATCGCCGTATTCTTTTTATGGAATTGGCGAATCAAGATTTAGCGGAACGATGGAAAATCGTGCTATGGCCGGGCTATCGATAGCCCAAGACAGCACCCATATCAATTTACAAAATCCAGCTGGCCTTGCAAATCTTAAATGGACCGCTTTTACTATTGGAGCAAGTAGTAATTATACAAATCAAAAGACAAATTCAGCAACTGGAGTTGCTCAAAGAACAACATTTGATTATTTGTCATTAGGAATTCCTCTAGGGAGATTTGGTGCTGCTATGGGTTTAATTCCGTATTCTTCGTTGGGATACAAAATAGAAAATATTTCTACTGACGGCATTGAGAATAGTAAGCGTTTTAATGGTTGGGGTGGTTTGAATAGAGTTTTTATTGGAACGGGTTATAGAATTACATCAAATTTAAATATTGGTGCCAACGTATATTACAACTTTGGTAAACTGCAAACTAATAGTTTAGAGTTTATTCCAAATATTCCAATAGGTTCTAGGGAATTGAATGTCGCCAATTTATCAGGGGTAAACTTCAATGTTGGAATGATGTATAAAGCTAAAATTAACACCAAACTTTCTTTTTTCAGTAGTTTGTATTATACTCCAAAGAGTACTTTGGTTTCAGAAAACACCCGAAGCATAGCGACAGTAAGTTTTGATTCAAATTTCGATTTGCAGGTTGTCGATGCATTGGAAGATGTACTTACTGAAAGGGATTTAACAATGGCTCAAAAATGGTCCTTGGGAGCAGGAATTGGAGATTCTAAAAAATGGCTTGTAGGCGGAGAAGTTTCCTTTCAAGACGTTGGAAGATTATATAATGATTATAATACCTTGGACAACGTAGTTTACGGAAAATATCAAAAATATAGTATTGGCGGATATTACAATCCAAGTTCTAATCCCTTTGTTGGTTACGCCAAAAGAATAATTTATCGAGGAGGTTTTAGGTTCGAAAAGACAGGATTGGAGGTCAATTCTACATCAATAGATGATATGGCATTTACTTTTGGGGCAGGATTACCAATAACAGGTTCTTTGTCAAATATTAATGTAGGTTTCGAAATAGGGAAAAAAGGGACAACGTCGGCAAACTTGGTTCAAGAAAATTATTTCAATCTGAATGTAAGCTTCTCGCTCAATGATAAGTGGTTTGTGAAAAGTAAATACCGTTAATAGCTGGATCAGTTTTTCTAGGAATTACAAATAACTATGTTGCGTTTAACGTATGGATTTATTAAAAAAACACCAAATCCTTCCCATTGTGATAGTAATCGCCGGAAGTCTTTTTGTAGGTTGTGAAAGTAATTTTAAGGAGATTCAAAAAAGTAATTTTTCGGAGTTTGTACCCAGTGGAGAAGCTGAAGGAATCAATCTAAAATATACAGATTCAGGACGAATTACAGCCATATTAGTAAGTCCAAAAATGAAAGAATATGCCAGTGTTGATTTTCCTTTCACGGAATTCCCTAAAGGAGTTGACGTCACTTTATATGACAAAAACAAAAAAAGAACCATTATTTTAGCGGATTATGCCACTACATATAAGCTGACAAATGTGATCGACTTGAAAGGTAATGTAAAAATCACCTCAGAAGACGGCCAAATTCTAGAAACAGATCAATTGTATTTCGACCAAAAAAACGAATGGTTTTATACTGAAAAAAGTTATAAATTCACAGATCCAAAGGGAGTTTCAAACGGTCAAGGAATTGATTTCAGTAAAGATTTCAAAATTATTAATTCACAAAGAATTGCCGGAGCAATCGAGTCCGAGGAGTAATTATATACTATTATATTATGAATTATCTAAAATACACACAATACATTTATCTTGTTGCAGCCATTTTCTTTGCCATTCGAGCCGCTGAAATCTGGGAACAGGACAACGACCAGCATTTCCTTTTTCTGGGCATCGCAATTCTTTCTGTTTTTATGTTTTTCTTTAGACGAAAATTTGCAAAGAAATTTGAAGACAGAAACAACAAACCTTAAAATATGGAAATTAGTGTTATCATATTATGTCTAATACTATGTGCTTTTTTCTCGGGAATGGAAATAGCCTTCATCTCTTCCAATAAAATTTACCTTGAAATAGAAAAAAAACAAGACGGTTTTATTTCTAAAATCCTTACTAAACTTACTGAAAAACCTTCAAATTTCATTGCTGCAATGCTTATTGGCAATACGATTGCATTGGTGATTTATGGATTTTTTATGGGTGAATTATTGATGAATTGGATTTCATTTTTGGGATTTCATTTTTCAGGGATTTTAACTATGATACTGCAAACGTTGATAACAACTATAATTATTTTGGCGACAGCCGAGTTTTTATCCAAAGTATGTTTCCAAATTTATGCTAACTCATTAATTAAGTTTTTTGCGATTCCCGCTTATGGATTTTATCTTTTGTTTTATTACATCTCCTCTTTCTTTATATGGATTTCTGATTTTATTTTAATAAAATTCTTGAAAACTCAAACTGATCAAGTGTCACTATATTTTAGTAAAGCCGAGCTCGGAAATTATATTACAGAACAAATGAGCACCCTTGAAAATGACGTGGAGATGGACTCGGAAATTCAAATGTTTCAAAATGCACTTGACTTTTCAGGAGTAAAAGCCAGAGATATTATGAGTCCGAGAACAGAAATTGTCGCAATTGATTTGTTCGATTCAATAGCAGATTTAAAAGAAATGTTTATTGAAACCGGCTATTCTAAAATTCTGGTGTATCAAAACTCGCTTGATGACATTATTGGCTATGTGCATTCCTTTGACTTATTCAAGAAACCAAAGAACATTAAGTCGATTGTAATTTCGGTTGAATTTATTCCTGAGACTATTTATATCAAGGACGCGATGAATTTACTTACCAAGAAAAGGAAAAGTGTAGCTGTAGTTCTTGACGAATATGGTGGGACTTCGGGAATTATAACAATGGAAGATATTGTCGAAGAGCTTTTTGGCGAAATTGAAGACGAACACGATTCAGATGAAGAATTGACCGAGAAAAAACTTGCCGATAATGTTTTTATTTTTTCTACTCGATTAAACGTTGAGTATTTGAATCAAACCTATAAACTTAATATTCCAGAAAGTGATTCTTATGGAACTCTTGGCGGTTTTATTGTAGACACTATCAAAGAAATTCCGCAAAAAGGCGATGTGATTACCATTGGGAACTTCTATTTTATTATCGAAGAAGCAATAAATAAGAGAATCGAATTAGTTAAAATGACAATAAAAGATTGATTTTTTTTAATAATTTAAATTTTCTTGTAAAATATAGTGCTACTAGTATAATTATTACGTAGATAATTGTATTTTCGCAAACTGAATATAAAAATTAACAATAATAAAGATGGCAGTTTTACAAAAAATTAGACAACGTTCGGCATTAATGATAGTAGTTATTGCGCTTGCATTATTTGCATTTATAGCAGGTGACCTTTTTAATAAAGGGAACTTTGGTAAAAGTTCAAAAGACGTAGGAAGCGTTAACGGAAAAGATATTCCATTCGAAGAGTTCAGAATAAAAGTAAGTAATGTTGAAAAAAGCCAGCAAGGAATTACTCCCACAGCAGCTGCTAATAGAGTTTGGGAACAAGAGGTTTCTATTGCTTTGTTAACTTCTGAATTCGAAAAGTTAGGATTGAGAGTAGGTTCAAAACATATAATGGAAGTTTTGAAAGCAGATCAAAACATTGGGAAAAACCCAATTTTTTTGAACGCAGCAGGAGTTTTTGATGAGGCTAAATTCAAAGAATACTTCAAATCAAATCCAGAACAAGCACAGTTTTTGAAAGACAGAGAAAAAGATGCTGAGCTTAACGCCAAATATCAAATTTATAACAATTTGATTAAGGCAGGTCTTTACACGACAGAGAGCGAAGGAAAATTGAAATATGAAATGGAAGCCAACAAAGTGAATTTTGCTTACGTTGCTGGATTATATTCCTCAATTAAAGACAGCCAAGTAAAGATTTCTGATGATGAGATTGTTACTTTTATGAAAAAGAATGAAAAAAGATACAAAGCTGATGAAACTCGTGAAGTGGAATATGTTTTGATTGAAGATAAAGCTTCGCCAGCAGATGAGGCTGAGGTAAAAACTAAAATTAACAGTTTGTTGTCAGGAAGTGTGGTTTACAATCAAGTTACTTCAAAAAATGACACTTTACAAGGTTTCAGGTCTACGGCAAACACAATTGAATTTGTAAATTCAAATTCTGATATTCCTTATGATTCTACTTATGTAGCCAAAAAAGATTTGCCAGCTGTTGAGGCAGAAAAATTATACAACTTGGCGCCAGGTGCTATTTATGGTCCTTATATGAATGGTAAATACTATTGTATTTCAAAATCAATGGGAAGAAAAGTGGGAGTTAATGCAAAAGCTAGCCATATTTTGATTAGCTATGAAGGAACTCAAGTGCCTAACAAAAAAGAAAAAAGAACAAAAGAAGAAGCAAAAGCAAAAGCAGAGTCAATCTTGGCTCAAGTAAATGCAAATCCGGATAGTTTTTTGATGTTAGCTTTTACAGCCTCTGATGATTCGTCTTCACAACAAGGAGGAGATTTAGGATTTTTTGGTCCAAACCAAATGGTAAAACCTTTTAATGATTTCGTTTTTGCTAGTCCAATTGGTAAAGTAGGATTAGTGGAAACTGATTTTGGTTTTCATATAATTAAAGTAACTGACAAGCAAGATGGAATTCGTTTAGCAACTATTGCACAAAAGATCGAAGCTTCAGAAACTACTTCAGATAAAGTATTTACACAAGCAACACAATTTGAAATTGATGCTGCCGAAAAAGATTTTACTAAAACGGCAGTGGCAATGAAACTCACAGTTGCTACTCCAGTTACTTTGAAGGTGATGGATGAGACTTTCGGACCATTGGGTAACCATAGAAATATTGTGAGCTGGGCATTCGAAGACGGAACTAAAGTAGCTGACGTCAAAAGATTTGAAGTGGCTAATTTAGGTCATGTGATTGCTAAAGTCAAAAAAGTAAATGAAGAAGGTCTAATGGCAGTTGATTTAGTTCGATCTTATGTAGAACCAATTCTTAAAAACAAGAAAAAGGCGGAATTAATAAAAGCTAAAATGTCAGGAACTTCATTAGAAGCAATCGCAAAAGCTACAGGTTCAGCAGTACAGCAAGCTACAGATGTTACAATGGAAAATCCGGTTTTAACGGGTGGTGTTGGTCAAGAGCCTAAAGTTGTTGGTAATTCATTTGCATTGGCAACAGGAAAGCTTTCTGCCCCAATCGAAGGAAATACTGGAGTTTATGTAGTGAAAAACACAAGTGTATTCAAAGCGCCAGTTTTGACAAGCCACGCAGCATACGTATCTAAATTAAAAGCGCAAAGTGCAGGAGATGTAAATAGAGTATTGCCTACTTTAAAAGTCAATGCAAAAATTGAAGACAATAGAAAACAATTCAATTACTAGATTTAATTTTTCATAAAATTTAATCCCGTTTGGTCATAAACTAAACGGGATTTTTTATGTTATAAAATCATATCTGTATAAGAAACTATAGTCTTAAAACCTCTTTCCTTGAAATAATCAGTCGGATTTTCGTCGGAGATAGCCAAGACAAAATCGCCTCCCCAAGCGCCTAGACTTTTTATGACACCATTATAGTCAGGAAACAAGGATTCTTTCACTGTGCGCATTTCTAGAATGTTGCTCATTTCGGCTTCGTGTTCTTCCAGTGCTTGTGCAAATTCTTGAAGCGTTTTCGCTTTTAAAACTTCTTGCGTTATCAAATCAATTCTAGTGATATTTTTAGCTAAATCTTCGCGCTTGTTGCTATAATATGAGGCAATTGCGGCTTTGCTGCTTTGTTTCTTGTCGAGATAAACAAAGTGTTGATTTTCAGCAAATTCAGGTTCAAAATTCATCTTTTCGACTATTGGCTTTTCATTTTCCAAATGATACAAAATGGGGGTGTTATTTTGAGCGCAGGCAATATCGTATCCGCTGCCGCCAAAACTATTTTTAAGCAATACAAAAGCATCGATTTCCAGCCATTGCGCAATATTATTTATCAAGGTTGATGAAGTTCCCAATCCCCAATTCCTTGGAAAAGTCAGTTGAGTTGTTATAGAATAACCTTCGGAGTGACTTAGGAAATCTGGGTTCAATAAATAGCCTTCGTGTAAGATTTCAATCAAGGTATTTCTTTGTAAAGTGGCACCCAGAGAAATGTTTTTTTGGGTAATATCCAAGAATGAAAAAATTTCATCCAGCCAAATACTTCCGTCCGAATCAAAACTGGTCCATTTAATTTCTTGATGGTTTCCTTTTTCAACAATTAGATTTTGTCCAAATTTAGTTGGTAATGCAAATGCTTTGGCCCCATCAAGAACCAGGTATTCTCCTGTGATTAGTAGTTTTCCGTTACTGTAAAATTCTTTTTTCATTTAGATGGATAACCCTGTCAGGGTTCAAAACCCTGACAGGGTTGATGGATTAAACTATTCTTCTTAAATTTTCAATAAAATCGACAACCGCACTGTGCGAAACCACATGATGTTTAAAATGTTTCCGAATCAAAAGTCGTTCGTCATCATTGGCTTCGAATTGGTTTAAGATATTATTCAAATGCATTTTCATATGACCATCCTGAATTCCTGTTGTAGTTAGAGAACGTAAAGCGGCAAAGTTTTGCGCCAAACCCGCAACAGCCACAAACTGCATCAATTCTTTCGCCGAAGGATTTTCTAACATTTCCAAACATAATTTTACCAGAGGATGCAGTGAAGTCAAACCACCAACTGTCCCCAAAGCCAACGGAACTTCCAACCAAAACGTAAAAATATTGTTCTCAATTTTGGCATGAGACAAACTCGTGTAGTTGCCGTTTCTGGAAGCATAAGCGTGAATTCCAGCTTCAACAGCACGGAAATCATTTCCGGTAGCGAGCACAACGGCATCGATTCCGTTCATAATTCCTT
Source organism: Flavobacterium psychrophilum (assembly GCA_945897545.1). Lineage (GTDB taxonomy): Bacteria > Bacteroidota > Bacteroidia > Flavobacteriales > Flavobacteriaceae > Flavobacterium > Flavobacterium psychrophilum_L. The sequence continues at coordinate 17,024 of CAMDGJ010000010.1, read as the reverse complement.
TGTTGTGGGTAACGGCTCGAAAAGGTTCTACTTCTGCGATTTGAACCGCACGGACGAATCTCTCTGCAAAAGCTTTTGGATTCGGAATGTGCTTTTCAACCAAATCCTCAACTAGACAAGAAACTTCGGCACGAACGATGCAATTGGGAACGTAATTCGAAAGAATGCTCATCACGACTTCAATGTTTTTTTCTTCTTCAGAAAACAAATCGTAGGCTTCCGCTTCTTCTTTCAAGGTTTTTGCAAATTGCTCTAAACACGAATTGATAAAGTTAGCTCCCATTGAATCTTTAGTTTCAAAAGTGGCGTGAAGCTGAAAATAGTTGGGTAGTAAATTGGTTTTGTCTTTTAGTTCTATATCTAGAATTCCACCACCTCGTTTTTGCATATTTTTAGTAATGCTCTCCGTGTTGGCAAAAAAGTGTGCTTTGGTTTGTGCAAAAAATGATTCTAATTTTGATTTTTCACCTTTGAAAATAAAGTGAACTTGACCAATTTTTTCCGTATCGATCACCGTGGCTTTAAACCCGCCGCGAGTGGACCAGAATTTTGCTGACTTGGCTGCAGCGGCAACTACGGAGCTTTCCTCAATCGCCATAGGAATGCTGCTGTATTTTCCGTTAATCAAAAAATTGGGTGCAACTCCAAGCGGAATGTAGAAATTGCTTATTGAGTTTTCTATGAATTCATCGTGTAGTTTTTGGATTTTCTCGTCAGAATTCCAATAATTTTTTAATAAAGTTATGGCTTCATCAGGATTAGAAAAATATTCTTTGGCTATCCAGTTAATTTTTTCTTCTTTGGATAATTTTGAAAATCCGGCGACTGCGTTACTCATATTTTTTAAATATCGGTTTATGATATTGCAAAGATACGGTTTACATTTTATTGAAATAGTTTTCTTTATATAAGCAGGGGGTATTGCTTTTAAAAGTTAGCCACAGATTCACAGATTATCGCAAATTTTATTGTAGCCTAAAATTAATTTACTTTTCCTATTTGCTTCGCTTGACTTAATAATTTGCGCGAATTTGTGCAATTTGCGGTCAATTTTTTTTGTCTTGAGCCCTGAACAGTGAACACTCAAAAACTGAATACTAAAACACTACATCCCCGTTCTAATCGCCTCCACCGGATCCAGTTTTGAAGCAGCGATAGCCGGAAGAATCCCTGAGATTAAACCAATTATAGCGGCTAGTCCAGTTCCTAAAAGAATATTACCCATTCCTAAAATAAATTCAAATTCCAATGCTTTAGTCAATATTATGGAGATAATCCAAACCAAAAATAACCCTATAATTCCTCCAAATACGGAAAGTATAATCGCTTCAAACAAGAATTGAAACAAAATAAATCTATTTTTAGCACCTAATGATTTTTGAATCCCAATTAGATTGGTTCTTTCTTTTACAGAAACAAACATAATGTTGGCAATACCAAAACCGCCTACAAGCAAGGAGAATCCACTAATTATCCAGCCTACAATATCCATTTGAGAAATAATTCCATCTATTAAATCTGTGAATCCGGAGAAAACATTAATAAAGAAGTTGTCTATTTCGCCGGCTTTCATACCGCGGAAATTCCTTAGTTTTTGTGTCATTTCGGCTTTGTATGCGTCCATATCTGCACCTTTTTCAGGTTTAAAAATAATTACATTAATCAATCCTTTGTTATTATCTCCAAACCTTTGTCGTACAAAATTTACTGGAATGAAAGCGGAGCTATCATCATCGCCAAACAATCCTGCGCCTTCTTTTTTCAATACTCCAATAACAGTAAATTTCTGACCGTACAAACGTATTTTTTTGCCAATAGGTTCAGCATTTTCAAAAAGTGATTGAGCAATTTGATTTCCAATAACTACAACTGGAGCAGCAGAATTGGCTTCAGACTCAGTATAAAATCTTCCTGAATCAAATTCGAGTCCTTGGATGTCAATAAATTCATGTGAAACTGGAACTATATTAACATCTGATACAGTACTTGAGGCGTATTTTATAGACTCCCTTTTAGTGAATATTTGAAATCCCATTTGTTCTGTATTAGACATTGAGCCCTTCAAATAAGTATATTCTTCGTATTTTACATTTGGAAACTGTTCTCTTTTCCATTGTGGAATTTCAGAGGGGCCAAAAGACATTTTCATTAAATAAATAGTATTTTTATCTAGAGAACTCAAATCCTTTGTAATTTTTCTATCCAATGAATCTACCGCTGCCAATACAGCAATGATCGAAAAAATACCAATGGTAACACCCAGTAACGACAATAAAGTTCGCAGTTTATTATTCCGTAAAGCATTCATCGCAAAACCAAAACTCTCTGATAAAAGTCGAAAATAAACTAGCATAAAACGGTGTTTAGTGGTATTGTAAAATTCTATAAATTTTCTTCATAATCCTAATGAAAATTCAATATCACATTTGTAGTTTTTTTAAACATATTGTTACAGAAATACATTTGAATTTTACTCCAAAAAAACTACTTTTGCAGCATTGAAATCTAACTACAAAATGAACACTACAAAAACAATCAAATCAGCATTAATTTCAGTTTTTTCTAAAGAAGGTTTAGAACCAATAATTAAAAAATTGCACGAACAAAATGTAATCTTTTATTCTACTGGAGGGACCGAAGAATTTATCAAAAACCTAGGAATACCTGTTGTTCCCGTAGAAGACGTTACTTCATATCCATCAATTCTTGGAGGAAGAGTGAAAACACTACATCCAAAAATTTTTGGTGGCATCTTGAATCGTCAAGATAACGAAAGTGATGCGCTACAAATGAAGGAATACGATATTCCTCAAATTGACTTAGTGATTGTTGATTTGTATCCTTTCGAAAAAACGGTTGCTTCAGGAGCAAGTGAAGAAGATGTCATTGAAAAAATAGACATTGGTGGTATCTCGTTGATTCGTGCTGCTGCAAAAAACTTTAAAGAAACTGTAATTGTTCCTTCGGTAGCAGAATATAGTTTGCTTTTAGATTTGATTACCAATCAGAATGGTGCCACAACATTAGAAGACAGAAAATTATTTGCTACAAAAGCATTTCACATCTCTTCTCATTATGATACTGCGATTTTCAATTATTTTAATATAGACGAGACTATTTTTAAAACTAGTGTAGCAGGCGGACGGGTTTTGAGATATGGTGAGAATCCGCATCAAAAAGGTTTTTTCTTTGGTGATTTCGATGCAATGTTCCAGAAAGTTCACGGAAAAGAATTGTCTTATAACAATTTATTAGATGTAGATGCCGCTGTAAATTTGATTAACGAATTCAAAAACGACGGACCAACTTTCGCCATATTAAAACACAATAATGCTTGCGGATTGGCGATCAGAGCAACAATTAGCGAAGCTTATAATGTAGCCTTAGCTTGTGATCCAACATCTGCATTTGGTGGTGTTTTGATAGCAAACACAAAAATTGATTTGGTAACTGCAACCGAAATAAACAAATTGTTTTGTGAAGTAGTTATTGCTCCAAGTTATGACGAAGCAGCCATCGCTATATTGCAAGAAAAGAAAAATAGAATTATATTAGTTCAAAACGAAATAGAATTACCTCAAAAACAAGTGCGAACTTGCCTCAACGGATTTTTGGTCCAAGAAAGGAATAATATCACTGATACGAAAGCAGACCTAAAAACCGTTACTTTTACAAGTCCTTCAGAACAAGAAATTGAAGATTTACTATTTGCATCTAAAGTATGTAAAAATACAAAATCAAACACAATTGTTTTTGCAAAAAACGGGACTTTGATTTCGTCTGGCACAGGTCAAACTTCTAGAGTGGATGCCTTGTTGCAAGCGATTGAAAAAGCACGTATATTTGGTTTTGATTTGAATGGAGCTTCAATGGCAAGTGATGCTTTTTTTCCTTTTCCGGATTGTGTTGAAATTGCAAAAAAGGCAGGAATAACTGCAGTTATTCAGCCGGGAGGCTCAATAAAAGATCAATTAAGCATTGATTATTGCAATGAAAATAAAGTTGCAATGGTATTTACAGGAACACGTCATTTCAAACATTAATTTGTTTAGCTTTGTACGTTACAAATTAATAACTTTTAAACCCTTAAAAATTTATGGGATTTTTTGATTTCATGACCGAGGATATTGCGATAGACCTTGGTACCGCAAACACTTTAATCATACACAATGATAAAGTAGTAATTGATAGTCCATCCATTGTTGCCCGAGATAGAGTTTCGGGTAAAATAATTGCTGTTGGTAAAGAAGCTAGCATGATGCAAGGGAAAACTCATGAAAACATTAAAACGATAAGGCCTCTGAAAGACGGTGTAATTGCCGATTTTGATGCATCTGAAAAAATGATTAGCATGCTTATCAAAAGCATTCCTGCATTGAAAAAAAGAATGTTTACTCCAGCATTGAGAATGGTGGTTTGTATTCCGTCAGGAATTACCGAAGTGGAAATGAGAGCGGTAAAAGAATCCTGCGAAAGGGTAAATGGAAAAGAAGTATATTTAATTCACGAACCAATGGCAGCCGCAATTGGTATCGGTATCGATATTATGCAACCCAAAGGAAATATGATCGTAGATATCGGTGGTGGAACTACAGAAATAGCCGTAATTGCTTTGGGCGGAATAGTTTGCGATAAATCAGTGAAAATTGCCGGTGATGTTTTTACCAATGACATCGTGTATTATATGCGAACTCAGCACAACCTTTTTGTTGGAGAAAGTACAGCCGAAAAAATAAAAATTCAAGTTGGAGCAGCCATCGAAGATTTAGAAACACCACCTGAAGAAATGTCGGTTCAAGGTAGAGATTTATTGACAGGTAAACCAAAACAAGTAGCAGTTACCTATAGAGAAATTGCAAAAGCCTTGGATAAATCAATTCAAAGAATCGAGGACGCCGTAATGGAAACATTATCTCAAACACCTCCGGAATTGGCGGCAGATATTTATAATACAGGGATTTATCTTGCAGGAGGAGGATCAATGTTGAGAGGTCTTGATAAAAGAATTTCGCAGAAAACTGATTTGCCTGTTTACATCGCCGAAGATCCATTAAGAGCGGTTGTAAGAGGTACAGGAATGGCGCTTAAAAATCTAGTAAAATTCAAAAGTGTTTTGATTAAATAGTACAATATTTAATTATGAGTTTCAGGTTTACAGTTTTACACATTTATTATACAGGTAAAAAATGCAGCAAATATTTAATTTTATATTTAAAAACAGTAATAGATTGCTGTTTTTGCTGCTTTTGGGTATTTCGTTATTTCTTACTATTCAATCTCATTCGTATCATAGAAGTAAAGTAATTAATTCTGCCAATTCTTTAAGCGGCGGAGCTTATGAAAGAATAAACAACGTGAACGAATATTTTAATTTGAGAACACAAAATGACGCACTTGCTCAAGAAAACGCAAAATTAAGAAGTCTACTTTTTGATTTAAAAGATACAGCGTCCATTCCAAAATTGGATAGCATAAAAGGACTGCAACCGACCGATATCATTGTTTCAAAAGTAATTCACAACTCCTTTAATGATTATGAAAATTATTTAACCTTGAACTCTGGAAGTCTTGATGGAGTGAAAACAGATATGGGAGTCATTAATAGTTTGGGAATTGTGGGAATAATAGATAACATTTCGCCAAATTATGCTACCGTTGTCAGCATATTGAATGTTAAGTCCCAGATAAACGCAAAAATCAAAAAATCAAATCATTTTGGTTCTTTGATTTGGGATGGAAAAAGCACTGGTTATGCCCAGTTGATTGATGTTCCTAGATTGGCAGCGATTAGAAAAGGGGACACCATAGTAACTGGAGGACAATCTGTTATTTTCCCCGAAAATATTAATATTGGAACTATTGACAGAATTTTTGTTGATAACAAGACTCACTATTACACTTTAAACATAAAACTTTTTAACGATATGACAAATTTAGGCCATGTCTATATTATTAAAAGTAAAGACCGTGATGAGATTATGAAATTAGAAAAAGGAGACAAAGATGAATAGTGCCTTATTCGTAAATATATTTCGTTTTCTGCTTTTACTGGCGGTGCAAATTATTGTTTTCAATAATATGAACTTTATAGGTTATATTAATCCGTATCCATATATCCTTTTTATAATATTATATCCAGTAAATAGCAATAAATCGGGACTTTTGTTAGCTAGTTTTTTTCTTGGGCTTACTATGGACTTATTTAGTAATTCTGGTGGTATTCATACTGCAGCTTGTTTGCTATTAGCCTATTATAGGCCGTATCTTTTTAAGTTTTCTTTTGGACTGAGCTACGAATACCAAACTGTTAAATTAAATGATGTATTGACACCGGAACGATTTTCGTTTATATTGCTTTCTGTACTAATTCATCATATCGTCTTGTTCACACTAGAAGCATTTAAAATAAGTTTTTTCTTAGATATTTTGTTCAGAACCATGTTGAGCACAATATTCACAATAATCATCTGCATAATCATCATTTATCTCATTAAACCAAATAGAAGATGAGAAAAGTATTGCTGCCTTCCTTAATTATTATTGTAGCGTCATTACTCGTACTACGTCTTTTCTACCTGCAAATTATTGACGATTCTTTTAAGTTGAAATCAGATAACAATGCCATCAAAATTAAATATGATTATCCCGAAAGAGGTTATATTTATGACAGAAATGGGAAGTTATTGGTGGCAAACCAGCCGTCCTACGATATTATGGTGATTCCAAGGGATTTGAAAAATATTGACACGGTGGAATTTTGTCAATTATTAGACATTACCAAAGAAGAATATATTGAAAAAATTGCAAAAGCAAAAGTGTACAGCCCAAGATTGCCATCCGTTTTTTTAGCGCAATTGAACAAAAGTGAGTTTGCAGCATTTCAAGAAAAAATTCGAAAATACGAAGGTTTTTATTTTCAAAAGCGTTCCCTTAGAGATTATCAGGTCAATTTTGGAGCTAATATTTTTGGGTTTATAACACAAGCTAACGAAAAATTGGTTGCCAAAAACCCTTATTATAACAGTGGAGATTTATTAGGTAAACAAGGAGTTGAAGAAAGTTATGAAGAAATTTTACGCGGAATTAAAGGTGTGAAATATTACCAAAAAGACAAATTTAATCGTGAAATTGGTTCTTTCAAAGAAGGAAAATACGATACTATTGCTGTACAAGGCGAAGATATCAATTTGACAATAGACCTCGAACTTCAAAAATATGGCGAGGAATTAATGATTAACAAAAGAGGAGGTATTGTTGCTATTGAGCCATCAACAGGCGAGATTCTTGCGCTCGTCACCGCTCCGTCTTATGATCCTGCAATTTTGGTAGGTCGTCAACGGTCTAAAAATTATACTTTATTGTATCGTGATTCTATTGCAAATCCACTTTATGACAGAGCATTATTAGCGGAATACCCGCCTGGTTCCCCGTTTAAAATTTTGACGGGACTTGTTGGTCTTCAAGAAAAAATAATAGATATTAACACAACTTTTATGTGTAATAATGGTTTTGCCTATGCACCTGGTAGATTTCAAAGATGCCATTGTGGTGGTGGTAGGCGAGATTTAAATGTTGGTATTTATAAATCATGTAATGCCTATTTTTCGAATGTATATCTTCGAACCATTGGTAAATATAGTAGAACACCCTATGCTGTTGATGTTTGGAGTGGTCACGTTAAAAGTTTTGGTTTAGGCCAATTTATGGGTTCTGATTTACCTACTGGTAAAAAAGGTAAAGTACCCACATCTAAAACCTATAAAAAAATGTACCCTGGTTGGGGTTACAGTGGGAAAACGATTATATCAAATGCAATAGGTCAAGGTGAAGTATTGATGACGCCTATTCAATTGGCCAATATGATGGCAACTGTTGCTAATCAAGGTTATTATTACACGCCTCATATCATAAAGAAAATTGAAGGCGAAAAAATTGATGCTAAGTTTACAACAAAGCACGTAACTACTATTGACAAGCAATATTTCCCACCAATGATAAATGGGTTATTTGACGTTTATAATTTTGGTACTGCTGCTGGCTTAAGAGTTGAAGGTATAGAGATTTGCGGAAAAACAGGAACAGCAGAGAATTTCGCCAAAATAAATGGCAAAAGAACACAACTCGAAGATCATTCCATATTTGTAGCTTTTGCACCAAAAGATAATCCCAAAATTGCCATTGCTATTTTAGTAGAAAATGGAGGATTTGGGTCCGTTATTGCTGGGCCAATTGCCAGTTTAATGATTGAAAAATACCTTACGGGAAAAATTACGAGAACCGACTTGGAAAAAAGAACATTAGAAAGGAGTTTGCAAGATCGATATGCTAAATTAGGGGGTCAATCTGAAGCTGTTAAACTAGAAATAAAAAAGAGAGATTCTATTTTATTAAGCAAAATGATTGTTCCAAAAACGAAATTAGACACAACAAAACAACAAAAAAAAGTTTCATTTTAAATGAAAAATCAAAGTTTAACCAATAATATTGACTGGACGTGTATTGTCATCTATGGCTTGTTAGTGCTAATGGGATGGTTGAACATATACTCTTCATCATTATCGTCAACGGATGGAACAGCTGAAAAACAGTTTCTTTTTATTGTTTTTACTATTCCTTTAATCTTCGTTTTGCTTTATGTAGATGGTAAATTTTATGAAAAATATGCCAGTATCATTTACGGAATTTCTTTATTGTCATTGGTTGGTTTATTTGCTTTTGGGAAAACGATAGCAGGTCAACGCTGCTGGTATGGTATTGGGAGTTTTACACTTCAACCATCAGAATTTGCAAAAGCAGCAACAGCATTGGCTTTAGCCAAATATTTAAGTGATTCGCAAATCAACTTAAAGGATGTTAATCGGCAAATTCAAGCTTTAGCCATCGTGTTTCTTCCTGTAATGTTAATATTGCCACAGCCAGACCCAGGAAGCGCACTGATTTATAGCATCTTTATAATTGTTTTATATCGAGAAGGTTTACCTGCTTGGTATGTTTTAACTGGATTTGTCGCCATTCTATTATTTGTTTTAACTCTTGTTTTGGAGCCTCAATATGTAATTCTATTGACATTAGTCGCTATTGTATTTATTCATTACAAGTCAAGATTAGGGGATAGAAATTTAGTTTTGAGCAGTATACTTTTTGTTTTGATTTCTGGATTTGTTTTGTCTGTGAATTATGTTTTTAACAATGTTTTTAAACAGCATCACCGCGATCGTTTCAATATATTATTAGGTAAATCTGTCGATATGAAAGGGATCGGGTACAATACTAATCAATCTGAAATAGCAATAGGTTCCGGAGGCTGGTTTGGCAAAGGATTCCTTGAAGGCACACAAACCAAAGGCGGATTTGTACCCGAACAACACACGGATTATATCTTCACGACAGTGGGTGAAGAATGGGGTTTCTTAGGATCGCTTCTAGTTGTTGGTCTTTTTGTGGGATTATTTCTAAGGATAATTTACCTGGCCGAAAGACAAAAAACAAAATTTAGCAGGGTGTACGGCTATTGTGTTGCAGGTATTTTATTCCTTCATTTCTTTGTAAATATCGCTATGGTAGTAGGTATTTTTCCAACAATTGGGGTGCCATTGCCTTTCTTTTCGTATGGTGGTTCTGGACTTTGGGGCTTTACCATTTTGCTTTTCATTTTTATAAAAATGGATGCTAATAAAGTAAATGAGTGGTAGTTAACTAAAAACACAAGCCTTATAGTCGCTTTTTTTTGCCAACATGTTTTCAGTTTTATCTTCTAATGTTCGAAAGAAATCTATCCCTGTCATTTTGTTCGATAAGGTCCACAGAAACAACAAATAATATAAGGGTTTGTCACTCTTTTCGTTTAGCTCTAAAAAAGCACGCATTTTATAGTTTAAATTTTAATTGTCCGACAAAATTTTGTAAAAATAACTGCGAATCAATACTTTCTCTTGACCAATTGTTTTTAAATTAGATTGTAAAAGACCGCCAGTAATGACATAAACACCATCATATTTTTGTCCCATTAGCGTACTTTTTGTTCTATTCTAAACACCACCATAGAAATCGGGTGTTTTGAGGCGAAATATTGGAGAAAAAGAAGTGTTACTGTATGCATTATTGCCAAAGTCAAATCGCTAGCCTAGCAAAGATGTCCTTTATCATAACTTGATTTTTTTAGGCATAATTAAGCCAATTAGCTGATCCTGTTTTTACTTTTGGATCTTCAATAAAATCTGGCTCATCAAAATCATTGCTTTTCACATAACTACTTTTCAATTTATTAGCTGCCCATTCAGCTTGGTCGCATTTTTGGTTAAGCGATAAAGAATAATAATTGTGTTTTAGTATTTGATTTGTTGTTGATGTGCGCAGAACATCAAAAGATTCGTTATAATTATTAACTTGTGGTTTAGAATCGTTTGTATCCAAAATAAAGGCAGATGTTGGTTCAAAAAGGTATTGACAATTACCCAAAAATAAAACGCTCCAGAAATTTTTTTTGAATTTCTGGAGCGTTATAGCAGTTAATGACTTGGTTTTAATGTTAATCAAGACAATAATATTATGATGTTTTCACTAATTTTTTTTCTTTATGTCAGCTAGACTTTTTTTAGAAACGGGTTTAGATTGTAAATCGTCCAGGACATTCAAAGCTTCTTCCACATAAATATCTTTAGATAAACTTTCGTGCCATCTGTCTCGTTTTTCTTTGAGCGAAGAATCATTTCTCATTGCATCGGCTTCTAGAGGCAAAGAAGAAAACTTTAAATTATAGTTATACTCCGCAATCGGCTTGAATTTTTTATTTGTGTCTTCTATTGCTTTTTGACTCTTTTTAAATTCATCAATTTTTAGACTGTACACATTTTCTTTGCTTCGTTCATCAATCCATTTTGCATTTTCTTCGATTAATTTAAACTGCGGATTATCTGCAATTCTTTTTTTGCTATCCGATATTGCCCTCGCAAATTTGTCATTGTTTGTCCATACATTATAAGGAGCAGGATCTATTTTATCCCAAGGCATTGCATTGTCAACATCACGTTCTCCCATTTTTAAATACCCGTATCTATCTGGCATAACAATGTCACTACTTACTCCTTCGAGTTGCGTTGATCCACCATTTATTCTGTAAAATTTTTGGGTAGTTGTTTTTAGTGCACCTAGATCTCCGGTACTACTACTTCGAATAAATTGATTCAAATCAATCACGTTTTGAACAGTTCCCTTACCGTAGGTTTGTTTACTGCCAATGATTATTCCTCTTTTATAATCTTGAATGGCTGCTGCCAAAATCTCAGAAGCCGAAGCAGAAAAACTGTTCACCATAATTACCAGTGGACCATCCCATTCAATTTTTTTGTCTCTATCATATAAAACTTCTTTTGTTCTCCCTGCCGATTTTATTTGAACAATTGGGCCTTGCTCGATAAACAATCCAGCGATATCAACCACTGTCGACAATGAGCCACCACCATCATCACGAACGTCTAGCACGATGCCGTTTACGCCTACTTTTTTCAACGATTCTACTTCGATAGCAATATCCTTTCCGGCATCTCTGCCGTTTTTATCTTCGAAATTGATATAAAATTTTGGTAAATAAATTACGCCATATTTCAGTCCGTTTTTTTCTACGACACTTGATTTTGCATAAGTTTCCTCGATTTCTACAATATCTCTTATTAATGAAATTGTTTTAATGGATCCATCCACTTTTTTAACGGTTAAGCGAACTTCTGAACCTTTTGGTCCTTTGATTTTTTTAACAACATCATCTAAACGCATTCCAACAATATCAAGAGCCTCGCCACTTCCTTGAGCTACTTTCATAATTACATCGCCAGATTCTAATTGTTTTCCTCTCCAAGCCGGACCTCCAGATATAAGTTCAGTAATTTCGGTTAAATCATTTTTCTTTTGAAGACGGGCTCCAATTCCTTCAAACTTTCCGCTAATACTTACATCAAAACGTTCTTTTTCTTCCGGTGGAAAATAATTAGTGTGAGGATCAAATCGAGAAGTAATGGAATTCACATATACAGAGAACCAATCGTCTCTGGTTAATTCTTGCATAAAACCAAAATACTCGTCCAATGATTTCATTGAACTTTCACGTGTGATTTTCTCTAATTCGTCAAAAGTTTTTGGCTTGTCATCAGCAGATTTGTCCTTTTTGTCTTTTTCGAAATCTCTATAATCATCAATAAAGTCTTTAGGCTTTATGGCATCTGCAGGGTTTTTTTTGTTGACAAGACCTTTATCTACGATGCCTTTTTCTTTATTTTCTTGAATTTTCTGACGATCTGTAAGCGACGAAAGTGTTGACAACTTAATTTGTTTGCGCCATCTTTCCTTTAATTCTGCTGCATTCTTGGCATAAGGGGCCTTTTCATAATCGGTATTGAAAGTTTCGTCTATCGAATAATCAAAAGTTTTGCTCAAAATATCTTTGTACAATTTTTTGCCTTCCTCCATTCTTTTGATCAAACGGTCATAGGTAAGATTAAAGAAAGTCAAGTCTTTGTTCAATAATTGATCATCAAGTTCTGTTTCGTATTTTGAAAACTCGTCCATATCTGATTGTAAAAAAAATCTTTTAGACGGGTCTAATGCCTCAATATAATCTTTGTAAATCCCTTTAGAAAAGGTGTCGTCTATTGCAGCGGGACTATAATGTCCTTTTTCGATAACAAAGGCTAATAATTCCAAGAGCATTTTATCTTTTTCAGGATCAACACTTTTTGATGAATTAATATTGAATGCAAACAAGGTTACCGAAAGTATAACCACGGTAAGAAGTATTTTATAATTTCGTTTCATAAAATTAATAATTGTATCCATAAATATTTAAAATTCAAATTACGGAAAAAACTATGCTAACAAATGCAAAGGCTCGCATAAATTTTTGTTAAAGATATAAAAATGTTTTTTTTGTCAAGGGATTAATCTTGGAAGTAGATTAATTTTGTTTCTTTGTCTCCTTAAGAACGCCAAATTTAAATTTAATATTTAACAACTATATATTGAAAACAACATCCATAAAAAACACCAAGCCTTTAATTTTGGTAACTAACGACGATGGAGTCTCAGCTCCTGGAATTCGTGCATTGATTGCCGTTATGGCAGAAATAGGCACAGTTGTGGTGGTGGCGCCGGATAGTCCTCAAAGCGCCACGGGACATTCTATTACCATAAATGATACTTTATATATTAATACCATTTCGAAAGAAACTGACTCAATTCAGGAATACAGTTGTTCCGGTACACCAGTAGATTGTGTAAAATTAGCGGTTAACGAAATTCTAAAAAGAAAACCTGATTTATGTGTTTCGGGGGTAAATCACGGTTCTAATTCATCGATAAATGTTATTTATTCGGGAACGATGAGTGCTGCTGTCGAAGCCGGAATTGAAGGGATTCCAGCGATTGGTTTTTCGCTTTTAGATTATAGTTGGAATGCCGATTTTGAACCTATAAAATCATTTATCAAATCAATCACACTGGAGGTTTTAGAAAAAGGACTTCCCGAAAGTGTAGTTTTGAATGTTAATTTTCCGAAATTGGATGAAAAAGATATTCAAGGAATAAAAATCTGTCGTCAGGCAAAAGCGCTTTGGGTGGAAAAATTCGATAAGCGAAAAACACCTCAAGGAAGAGATTATTATTGGCTCGCTGGCGAATTTGTGAATCAAGATAAAGGGGAAGATACGGATGAATGGGCTCTAGCCAATGGTTATATTTCCGTGGTGCCGGTACAGTTTGATTTGACTGCGCATCATGCCATACAACAACTAAACACTTGGAATTGGAATGAGTAAGAAAGACATAATAATAGGTTTTATTATAGGTGTTTTAGCTTGTGTTTTGGGCATTTTTCTCTTCATCACTTTCTGTACTCATTTTGATTTTATGATTGGAGTTCAAAGTATGGAAGCAGAAGGAAAATTAGGCAAACTAATCACCTTGGGAGCTATGCTTGATTTAGTTGCTTTTGGTGTTTTGCTGAAAATGAATAAAGACCTTATGGCTCGAGGTGTTGTTTTGGCAGTCATTATTATTGCGATTATTACGATATTTGCATAAATTTATTTCAAAATAATATTTGGTAACTATTTCACTTTAGAATTTTCACCACAAAGTTCGCGAAGTGGTGATTTTGAAAGTTTTTTAAGGTCGCAAAGATAAAAATCTTCGATTTTTAAGGATATAGATAATTTTTACGGAAAGCGTTCATTAATGTTTTGGCTCTAAAACCGAAGGTTTTTCTTCGCGAACTTAACTTCAATAGTTATGCATAATTCTTTGCGACTTTGCGGTAAAACTTTTAGAGGCAATTATTAATTAGTTTACCGCAGTTACATAAGAACTAAAAAAATATAAAGCAAAGATGAAATATTACATCATAGCAGGAGAAGCATCAGGCGATTTACACGGAGCCAATTTGATGAAAGCATTGTATAAAGAAGATTCAACTGCCGATATTCGGTTTTGGGGAGGTGACTTAATGCAAAACGTGGGAGGGGTTTTGGTCAAACATTACCGCGAATTGGCTTTTATGGGTTTTGTAGAAGTGTTGGTTCATTTGAAAACCATTTTAAATAACATCAAAATTTGCAAGAAAGACATTGCTGATTTTCAACCGGATGTGATTGTGTTTATTGATTATCCTGGCTTTAATTTGCGCATTGCCAAATGGGCTAAACAAGAAGGTTTCAAAACTCATTATTATATTTCGCCACAAATTTGGGCTTGGAAAGAAAGCCGTATTGCTTACATTAAAAGGGATATTGACAAAATGTATGTGATTCTACCTTTCGAAAAAAATTTCTATGAAGACAAGCATCAGTTTCAAGTTGAGTTTGTTGGTCATCCTTTGATTGACGCTATTCACAATCATCCTACGATGGATGCTGGAATTTTTAGAAAAGTAAATCAATTGAACGACAAGCCCATTATTGCAATTTTGCCCGGCAGTCGTAAACAGGAAATCACCAAAATGCTGTCGGTAATGTTAAGCGTTGTCAATGATTTTCCGGACTATCAATTCGTGATTGCTGGTGCGCCAAGTCAAGAATTTTCTTTTTATGAAGGTTTTATCACCAACGAAAACATCAAGTTTGTATCGAATAAAACCTATGATTTGTTGAGCAATTCCACAGCAGCACTCGTAACGTCAGGAACAGCGACACTTGAAACGGCACTTTTTAAAGTTCCAGAAGTGGTCTGTTACAAGGGGAGTTGGGCTTCGTACCAAATTGCAAAGCGCATCATTACTTTGAAATATATTTCGCTGGTCAACCTGATTATGGATCAAGAAGTGGTAACTGAATTGATTCAGGAAAACTGTTCCAAGAAACAAATTCGCAAAAAGTTGAAAAAAATCCTTGAACCTAATTATCGCGATACGCTTTTGAAGCAATACGATGTATTGGAAGCCAAGTTGGGAGGCATTGGTGCTAGTGCCAAAACAGCAAAATTAATTGTGGGAGATTTAGAGGAGAGGTTATGAGTTATGGGTTGTGTGTTTTCGGGCATCAAAAAAACTATAAAATCCCGTTCCATCAAATATGGGAACGGGATTTTTTAATCAATAGGTGTTTTCAATATGAGGCCGTTGAAGACCTAATACATTATTTTTCTTGTGACAGTTTGGCCATTTTGCAAACTTACTTTTACTAATAGCATTTGATGGCTCGAAACAAAATTAGGGATTGCTAGTTCGTTATTGTTGACTTTCTCTTTTTTGAAAAGTTGTCTGCCCAAAAGGTCGAAGATTGTTACTTTATCTATTACTTCAATTGCTGAAATGACTTTTATTTGTTTGTTTTTATTGGAAACCAAAACTTGATTTTCTAGAGTTTCTAAATCTCCTGTTCCCAATGTTTTGTTGGTGTATCGCAATACAAAACGGTCGTTAAATGTTCCTGAAGTAGTTGCAAAAGTGTAAGCTCCACTTCTTAAATCAAAGATTGTATTGGTTAATTTGTCCTCTATAAACACAGATTGATTGGTTAATATACCATCCGTTTGATCAATATTTATGGTGAATACACCATCGATAGTAGTTCTGAAACCCAGTGGCACTTCGTCGTTTTCGTCAAATGGTAGCGATCGACCTTGAATCACCAGATTCTTGTCGTGGTATACACTATAAAAATCCGCAAATTTATGAGTATCGAAACTTATTCCATCAAAACGATTGTCATATTCATTCGTAGCATCTGTAATGTAACCAACTAGCGTTTGCTTGAAAACACCTTGAGTATTTCTTAAATTCAACCAAATACGGTGTTTCTCGATAGCTGCGGTTTTTGTTTTAGGATTTCTGGTTTTGAAAAACTGGGAGTTGTCTAATACATTGTTACTATTACCTAGTCGCATACTGTTGTTGAATGTTACGGTACCGTTTGCTAGTAAACTAGTTGTAAAAAAAGCTTGTCCCGCTGCAATTTTGCCGTTTGGTATGTTATTATTCGAGCCCCCAGTTCCTCCGCTAGGTGCTGCAGCTGTTATATCTGGAGCGATTCCAACTCCTCCTGTTATGTTATAAGAAGCATAATCATCGGATGTATAAGCAAATACTTCTGTGCCTGGAGTAGCACCAGCTGCTATAATCACTGAACGTAACTGCATATCAGTATTGTGTGTCCAAAAATAAATAGTGCCTTCAATAACGGTCGAGTTTAGGCTCAAAAATTTGTCTGCATCTATAGCTGACGGATACGGATTACCGATAAGGTTTGATGTTCCTTCTGAAGCGCCATTCCAACGAATAGGTGTTGTAATTATTCCGTTATTGGGTGTTCCTACAAATGAAGAGGTAGCAAAACCAACAGGTGGCCCGGGAATGGGAGGAACGCCCCTAATAATGTATCCTTTACCTATTTCCATTGTTTCTGTAATAGGATTTTCAGGCAGCCATTCGTTTGCTGCAGCATTAAAAGAAAAGAACTTGTCCAGTTTAGTTTCTGGAGAAAGTGCAAATAAGTTTTGACTAGCAACTGGCGAAGACCAATACGTATAATCAAATTCACCAC